>NZ_JBMDIS010000010.1:0-150977 GCF_057808775.1 Pseudomonas sp. FG86
AGCCCCCTCCCACATTGGGTTCTGCGTAGGCTTGAGGCCCAGGTCAGAACAAATCGATCGGCGCCGCCTCATCCGCTGGCAGCGGGCTGCCCGGTGCAACGCCATTGCCCAGCTCGTTGACCGAGGGCGGGGTGTCTTCGCTCTTGAACAGCTCGAAGTACGCATTCGGGGTGCTCGGCGATGCCGCACGGCCACTCACCGGGTCGATCCGCAGGCTCAGGATGCCTTCAGGTTCCGGTTGGGTATGCAGCGGTTTGTCCTTCAATGCCGCGCCCATGTAGCTCATCCAGATCGGCAATGCGACGGTGCCACCGAACTCGCGGCGGCCAAGGCTTTCCGGTTGGTCGAAGCCCGTCCAGACGGTGGTCACGTAGTCGCCGTTGTAGCCGGAGAACCAGGCATCCTTGGATTCGTTGGTCGTACCGGTCTTGCCTGCGATATCCGCGCGGCCCAGGGCCAGGGCGCGGCGGCCGGTACCCTTCTTGATCACGTCTTCGAGGATGCTGTTGAGGATATAAGTGGTGCGACCGTCGACCACGCGCTCGGCCACGGCGGGTACCTGTGGGTCGGTGGCGGCGGCGCCCGGTGCTACGGGGGCGGTGCCTGGGGTCGGCTCGATGGTGATACCACCGTGGCTCGGCGCCGCAATGCCATCGCTGGCTGCCACGCCGTTGACCACGTCACCCGGCACGCGTGGCGGGTTGGCGGTGAACAGGGTATCGCCATTGCGGCTTTCGATCTTGTCGATCAGGTAGGGCGTGATCTTGTAGCCGCCGTTGGCGAAGGTGCTCCAGCCGGTGGCGATTTCCATCGGCGTGAGGGTCGCGGTACCCAGGGCCAGGGACAAGTTGGGTGGCAGGTCCGACTTGGCGAAACCAAAGCGGGTGATGTAGTCGATGGTCTTGCCTACGCCCATCGCCTGCAGCAGGCGGATCGACACCAGGTTGCGCGACTTATACAGCGCCTCGCGGATACGAATCGGGCCGAGGAACGTGTTGGTGTCGTTCTTGGGGCGCCAGACCTTGTCCAGGTACTCATCGACAAACACGATCGGCGCGTCGTTGACCAGGCTGGCGGCGGTGTAGCCGTTATCCAGTGCGGCGCTGTAGATGAACGGCTTGAAGCTCGAACCCGGTTGGCGCTTGGCCTGGGTCGCGCGGTTGTAGTTGCTCTGCTCGAAGGCAAAGCCGCCGACCAGGGAGCGGATTGCGCCGTTCTGTGGGTCGAGGGACACCAGGGCGCCCTGGGCCACGGGGAGCTGGCTGAATTTGAGGCTGTCGTCTTTCTGGCGTTGCACGCGGATCAGGTCACCCACCTGCGCCACGTCTGACGGCTGCTTGGGCATTGGGCCCATGCTGTTGGTATTCAGGAATGGGCGTGCCCATTTCATGCTGTCCCACGCGACATGGGCTTCGCCGGTACGGGTCAGTACCTGCAGGCCATCCTTTTGCACCTGGATGACGATGGCCGGCTCCAGGCCGCTGATCGCGCGCTGCTTGCCCAGCTCGGCGGTCCAGGCGCTCAGGGTCTTGCCCGGCAGGCGCGACTCAGGGCCGCGATAGCCGTGGCGCTGATCGTAGGTGATCAGGCCGGAATGCAACGAGGTATTCGCAATTTCCTGCAAGTCGCTCGACACCGTGGTCGTGACGCGGAAACCTTCGGTATAGGCATCGCTGCCATAGCGGCCGACCATCTCGGCCCGCGCCATCTCGGCGATATACGGGGCGTTCACTTCCGGCGTCGGCACGTGGTAGCTGGCGTTCAGCGGCTCGGCAACCGCACTTTCATAGGCGGCCTGGTCGATCTTGCCCAGCTTGTACATGCGGCCCAGGATCCAGTCGCGGCGTTCTTTACTGCGCGCCGGATTGGCCAGGGGGTTAAAACGCGATGGCGCCTTGGGCAGGCCGGCAATCATCGCCATCTGCGCCAGGCTGGCGTCACGAATCGACTTGCCGTAGTACACCTGGGATGCGGCTTCGATGCCGTAGGCGCGGTTGCCCAGGTAGATCTTGTTGACGTACAGCTCGAGGATTTCGTCCTTGGTCAGCTGACGTTCGATCTGCAAGGCCAGGAGAATCTCGGTGGCTTTACGCGAAAAACTGCGTTCGCTGGTGAGGAAGAAGTTCTTCGCCACCTGCATGGTGATGGTGCTGCCGCCGGATTGAATGTGTCCGCTTTTGACCAACTGCGTGGCGGCCCGTACCAGGCTGCTGGGGTCGACACCGTAGTGGTTGGCGAAATTATCGTCTTCAGCCGACAGCAATGCGCTGATGAAATTGGGCGGGATGTCGGCGAAACGGATCGGGGTACGGCGCATTTCGCCGAACTCCGCGATCAGTTTTTCATCGCTGCTGTAGACCCGCAAAGGAATCTGCAACTGGATGCTTCTCAGGGCCTCTACAGAGGGCAAACCCGGACTAAGGTAGAGGTAGGCCCCGCTGAGTACGAGCAGCAGCCCGCAGACGATCGCGATGATGGAGTACCCGAAAAACTTCAGCAGACGAATCAAGGCTTTTGGATTTCCAGAGAAAAGAATGAGTTAGGCGCCGGGGTATGCATGGGAAACGATGGATCGACCCGACCTGCAGATAAAAAGCGGGAAAAAACGCTGGGCATTAAAGCATTTTTCGCCTTGGGGCGTCATTCGCGCCTCTTAAACAAGCCGACCGAATGCAGGGTGCCCGGCCACAATCAGGCGGTATGACAGGGAAAGCAATGAGGAGTTTTATGGTAAAGGGATTTTTCAGGCGAAAAGTCGACACCGTCCTGGGGGTCGATATCAATGAAGCGGGGATCAAACTGGTCGAGCTGGGGCGTTCAGCCAGCGGCTACACCGTTCAAGGCTATGCCACGCAGGCCCTGCCGGCCCGCGCGGTGGTCGATGGCACGTTGCTCGACCTTGAGGGCATCGGGCTGGCGCTGCAGCAGGCGTTGTCCCGGCTGCATACGTCGTCCCGGCAGGCGGCGATTGCCGTGTCTGGGTCCTCGGTGATCACGCGGGTGATCGAAATGGAGGCAGGGCTCAGTGACGATGAAATGGCCAGCATGATCCTGGTGGAGGCAGACCAATACATTCCCTACCCATTGGAGGAGATGGCCCTGGACTTTCAGGTGCGCGGTCCATCGGCCGCGGACCCGAAGCGGGTCGAGGTGTTGCTGGCGGCATGCCTCAAGGAGCAGGTCGAGGCGCGTGAGGCGGTTCTGGCCTTGGCCGGGTTGGTGCCGCGAGTGGTCGATGTGGAAGGGTTTGCATTGGCGCGCGCAAGCAGTCAGGATTTCGCCAGCTTCACGCCGGGCCGTCGAGTCGATGGCGCACAGTGGGCCGTGGATGCCCAAGGGATGGGAGTAGCCTGCGGGTTGGCCCTGAGGAGTTTCGCTGGATGACACGAATCAATCTTTTGCCCTGGCGCCAGGCACTGGCGGAGCGGCGGCGCAAGTATCTCCTGATGCTGTTGCTGGCGTTTGCCTGCGTGGCTCTGGCGGCGGTATGGCTGGCGGACCAGGTTATCGACCAGGCGATCGACCGGCAGGTGACGCGTAACAATCACCTGGGCAAGGAAATCACTGTCCAGGACGCGCGCATCAAGACCATCGACGACCTGCAGGTGCAAAGCCAGCAACTGGCGGAGCGCATGAAAGTCGTGCAGGACCTGCATGACGCCCGTTCCGGCAGCGCGCGGTTGTTGGATCAACTGGCCCGTGCGGTGCCTGATGGCGTACATCTGCATGAGGTCGTGGCAAAGGGCAATACGGTGAGCATCAGCGGCAGCGCTGATTCGAGCCAGGATATCGCCCAGTTGATGCGCCGCCTGGACGCCTCCGAAGGCGCCCACGCGACGCGTCTGCAACAGGTGCGGTCGGAAGGCGAGCGGGGCAGCAACGGGTTTCAATTGATGGTACGCCAGGGAGCGTCCACCGAGGCCCAGCCATGAGCCTGCCCAGGCTCGACTTTTTTGCACTCTCTCACCACGCTGCGAAATGGCCCTTGCCTGGCAAGGTCCTGCTCGGCTGCGCGCTCGCCGGCCTGGTGCTGGTAGTGGGCGAGGCTGCATGCCTGAGTCCGTCGCGGGACCGGTTGAAGGTACTCGAGGTGCAGGAAGGAGGCTTGCGGCAGCAGCTCGCCGAGAAGGTTGGGCTGGTCGCCGCGCTTGAACAGCAAACCCAACAGTTCCAGGCGATGCAACAGCGCTTCGCCGGGCTTTTGCAGGCGTTGTCCCAAGAGGCTGAAGTGCCAAGGCTGCTTGAAGACATAGCCCGGTTGGGCGTCGCCAATGGCTTGGCAGTCGAGGGCATCGTCCTGTTGGATGAGCAGGCGCACGCCTTGTATATC
This sequence comes from Pseudomonas sp. FG86, assembly GCF_057808775.1. NCBI lineage: Bacteria > Pseudomonadati > Pseudomonadota > Gammaproteobacteria > Pseudomonadales > Pseudomonadaceae > Pseudomonas > Pseudomonas sp. FG86. Next base: position 4,331 of record NZ_JBMDIS010000010.1, read on the forward strand.
GAGCAGCCCGTGCAAATGGCTGTCACCGGGGGGTATCACGACCTGGCGACATTCCTGAGCGCTCTGGCCGGGTTGTCGCGAATCGTCACGGTACACGATCTGGCGCTGCGATCTGATGGGCCACTGCTGCGCCTCGACCTGCAGGCCAGGACCTATCGGCGTACGTCGCCAGGTGTCCGGTCGGTAGAGCTCGGCCAGGGCGTCGAGCCGCGGCCGCACTTTGTCTACGACGCTTCGTCCTTGCGCGATCCCTTCCAGCCGCCCGCGTTGCAGGTACATCACACGCCAGGCCGGCCAACCCAGGCCCCCGACTTCGCGCGGCCACGAGGCGCGCTCGAAGCTATCGCTATCGACCAGTTCGAAATGGTCGGCACGCTGTCCCGTGGTGTGCAGCGCTTTGCCCTGCTGCGGGCGGCCTCCGCGGTGCATCGGCTCGCAGTGGGTGACTACCTGGGGCCCGACCATGGTCGGGTGACCGCCATTCATGATGGTCATGTCGAACTGGTCGAGCTTTTCCCGAATGAACAGGGTGCCTGGCTGGAGCGCCCGCGAACCCTCGTACTCAACGTCAACTCATAACGGAATCAAACAATGAAAAGGACTTTCTCGTCCTTCGGTGTGGCGCTATGGATAGCGTTCACGGCACCGATGGTTTTCGCTGTGCCCAATCGTGTGGACCTGATCCAGCTGCCGCCACCTGAAAGCGCGTCGCCGAGCTACTCCGGCGACAAGCTGAGCCTCAATTTCCAGAACATCGAGCTACGCGCGGTGCTGCAACATATCGCCGATGTGGCGGGCCTCAATCTGGTGGCCAGCGACGAAGTGCAGGGCGCGATCACCCTGCGGCTCAGGGACGTGCCCTGGGATCAAGCCCTGGACCTGGTGTTGCAAAGCAAGGGCTTGGACAAGCGCATCAAGGCCGGTGTCTTGCTGGTGGCGCCTGCCGACGAGCTGGCCGCCCGCGAACTGCTGACCCTGGAGTCGCGGCGGCAGATGGCCGAACTCGCGCCACTGCGCCGCGAACTGTTACAGGTCAACTACGCCAAGGCAGCGGACCTGGCCAAGCTGTTCCAGTCGGTGACGGGGCACGAGGGCGCGACCGATGAGCGCGGTTCGGTGGCGGTGGATGATCGCACCAATAACATCATCGCCTACCAGACCGGCGAGCGCTTGGAGGAGCTGCGGCGGATCGTGGCGCAGTTGGACATCCCGGTGCGCCAGGTGATGATCGAGGCGCGGATTGTTGAGGCCAACGTTGACTATGACAAAAGCCTGGGCGCGCGTTGGGGCGGTCGATTGAGTCACGGCAAGTGGGGCGCAGGGGGTATCAGCAAACCCTTGGCGAGCGGCGAGGAACTGCCGGATAACCCGCCCAGTTCGCCCTTTGTCGACCTGGGCGCGGTTACGGGCACCTCAGGGCTGGGCGTCGCGTTTATCACCGATAACCTGCTGCTGGACTTGGAACTGACGGCCATGGAGAAGACCGGCAATGGCGAAATCGTCTCGCAACCCAAGGTAGTGACGTCCGACAAGGAAACCGCGCGCATCCTCAAGGGCACCGAGATCCCCTACCAGGAATCCAGCTCCAGTGGCGCCACCTCGGTGTCCTTCAAGGAGGCCTCGCTGTCACTGGAGGTCACCCCGCAAATCACGCCTGACGACCGCGTGATCATGGAGGTCAAGGTCACCAAGGACGAGCCCGACTACCTGAACAAGCTCAACGACGTACCGCCGATCAAGAAAAACGAGGTGAACGCGAAGGTGCTGGTCAAGGATGGCGAGACCATCGTCATCGGCGGGGTTTTCTCGAATACCCAAAGCAAAGTGGTAGATAAAGTGCCATTTTTCGGCGATGTGCCGTATCTTGGCCGCCTTTTCCGGCGCGATGTGCTGGCGGAGAAAAAATCCGAGCTGCTGGTATTCCTGACTCCGCGTATTATGAATAACCAGGCGATTGCTGTGAGTCGTTGATTCTGTGCGAAATTTGATTCTTGTAGGACCGATGGGCGCTGGCAAAAGCACCATCGGCCGTTTGCTGGCCAAAGAGCTGCGCCTGCCATTCAAAGATTCCGACAAGGAAATTGAATTGCGCACGGGCGCCAATATCCCATGGATCTTCGATAAGGAAGGCGAGCTGGGCTTTCGCGACCGCGAGCAGGCGATGATTGCCGAGCTGTGCGGCTGCGATGGCGTGGTATTGGCGACCGGCGGTGGCGCGGTGATGCGCGAGGAAAATCGCCGGGCCCTGCATGCCGGTGGTCGGGTGGTCTATCTGCATGCGTCGGTCGAGCAGCAGGTGGGCCGCACTGCTCGCGATCGCAATCGCCCATTGCTGCGCACCGCCGACCCGGCGAAAACCTTGCGGGATCTGCTGGCGCTGCGCGATCCGTTGTATCGGGAAATCGCCGATCTGGTGGTGGAAACCGATGAGCGGCCGCCTCGTATGGTGGTCCTCGACATTCTTGAGCGCCTGCAACGGTTGCCACCCCGTTAAAGCCAGGCCCGAAATGCGTTATTCTCGGCGGCGCGTTATCACCCTGCGGGGTGTGGCGTAGAGCCATCAGGTGGCGTCGGATTTCGACGTTACCGGTCGTCAAAACATCTTCAACGCGGGGACACATGCAGACACTTAAGGTCGATCTAGGCGAGCGCAGCTACCCGATCCATATTGGCGAAGGTCTGCTGGACCAGCCCGAGTTGCTCGCACCGCACATTGCCGGGCGGCAAGTGGCGATCATCTCCAACGAAACGGTCGCGCCGCTGTATCTTGAGCGTCTGAGCCGCAGCCTGGCGGCTTATTCGGTGATCTCCGTGGTATTGCCCGACGGCGAAGCCCACAAGAACTGGGAAACCCTGCAACTGATCTTCGATGGTCTGCTCACCGCACGCCATGACCGCCGCACCACCGTGGTCGCCCTTGGCGGCGGCGTGATCGGTGACATGGCCGGCTTTGCGGCCGCCTGTTACCAGCGTGGCGTGGACTTTATCCAGGTGCCCACCACCCTGTTGTCCCAGGTTGATTCGTCGGTGGGCGGCAAGACTGGCATCAACCACCCGCTGGGCAAGAACATGGTGGGTGCGTTTTATCAGCCTCAAGCCGTGCTGATCGACACCGCGACCCTCAACACATTGCCACCGCGCGAGCTGTCGGCGGGGCTGGCCGAAGTCATCAAGTACGGGCTGATCTGCGACGAACCGTTCCTGACCTGGCTGGAAGAACACGTCGACGCCCTGCGCGCCCTCGACCAGGTGGCGCTGACCGAAGCGATTTCCCGCTCCTGCGCCGCCAAGGCGCTGGTGGTGAACGCCGACGAACGGGAGTCCGGCGTACGGGCCACCTTGAACCTCGGGCACACCTTCGGCCATGCGATCGAAACCCACATGGGCTATGGTGTGTGGTTGCATGGAGAGGCCGTAGCGGCTGGCACAGTGATGGCATTGGAGATGTCGCAACGCCTGGGCTGGATCAGCGCCCAGGAGCGTGATCGCGGTATCCGCCTGTTCCAGCGCGCCGGCTTGCCGGTTATCCCGCCTACCGAGATGACCGAGGCAGACTTCCTCGAACATATGGCGATAGACAAGAAAGTGATCGACGGTCGACTGCGACTGGTGCTGCTGCGCCACATGGGTGAAGCGGTAGTGACCGACGATTATCCGAAAGAGATTTTACAGGCCACGCTGGGAGCGGATTACCGCGCCCTGGCCCAGCTTAAAGGTTAATAAGATCCCGATGACTAGTTTGCATGCCGACGAGGCGTTCCTCGGCCATTACCAGTTAAGCCACGACCCTTTTGCTCCACGGGTGCCTGGTTTCAAATTTTTCCCGGCCCAGCGCAAGCCGGTGCTCGGCCAGTTGCACCATCTCGCGCGCTACAGCCAGTTGCTGCTGGTGGTCACCGGCCCGCTGGGCAGTGGCAAGACCCTGTTGCGCCAGGCGCTGGTCGCCAGTACCAACAAGCAATCGGTACAGAGCGTCGTAGTATCGGCTCGCGGTGCCGGTGATGCGGCGGGTGTACTGCGCCAGGTGGCCCAGGCTCTTGATGTGCCCACTGCCGAGCCGAACGCGATTCTCAAGCAGGTGGTGCAACTGGGCCTGACCGGCCAGGAGGTCTACCTGCTGGTGGATGACGCCGAGCAGCTTGACGAATCCGCCCTGGAAGCGCTGTTGGCGCTCGCCGCCGGTACGCCTGAAGGTCGCCCGCATGTGTTCCTGTTCGGTGAGTCGTCGCTGATCGCCGATCTGGAGCAGATCAGTGGCGAACAGGAGCTGTTCCACGTCATTGAGTTGCAGCCTTACGAAGAGGAAGAAACCCGTGAATATCTGGCCCAACGCCTCGAAGGCGCCGGGCAAGGCATCGAACTTTTCTCCGCTCAACAGATCTCTGATATTCACGAAAGCTCCGACGGCTGGCCTGGCACCATCAATCAGGTCGCCCGCGATGCAATGATCGAAGCCATGATTGCCAGCCGCTCTGCGGTCAAGCGTCCAAAGATGGGGTTCACTATGCCTAAGAAGCACGTATTGGCCATTTCCGCCGTGGTCGTGGTCGCCGTTGCCGCCGCCTGGTTGATCCCGGGCCGCAGCAAGGCACCGACGACCGCCGGCGCGCCAACCGAACAGGCGCAGTTGCCACTGGGCAAGCCCACGCCAAACGTAGAATTCGCCAACTCCGGTCAACCGACCAGCCTGCCGATGGTGGGCCAGCCGGTCATGCGCGGCCCGCTTGCCGAAGAAGCCGGTGGCATCTCCGAAGGCGACGACGGCGTGCCGGTAGAAGGCTCCAGCGCCACGCCGCCGACCGTGACCACCACCGCGCCACCTGCGGGCGTGCCAGCCGGTCAGCCGGCGGCAAAACCGACACCAGCGCCGACGGTCGCGACCGCCAAGCCTGCGCCTGTCACCAAGCCCGTCGCAGCTGCACCGGTCGCCAAGCCAGCCCCGGCGCCGGCCGCCAAGCCTGCTGAAAAACCCGTGACCGTTGCCAAGGCCGGTGCCGCCGGCAGCAGCTGGTACAGCAGCCAGCCTACCGGTAACTTCGTGGTGCAGATTCTCGGCACCAGTTCCGAAGCCAACGCCCAGGCGTTCGTGAAAGAGCAGGGCGGCGAGTACCGTTATTTCAAGAAAGTGCTCAACGGCAAGCCTCTCTACGTGATCACTTACGGCAACTTCTCCAGCCGCGCAGCAGCTGAATCCGCTATCAAGGCCTTGCCAGCGAAGGTTCAGGCTGGTAAACCTTGGCCTCGCACTGTCGCCAGCGTTCAACAAGAACTGGCAACAACTCGCTGAAGATCCGGCGGCCTTACCCAGGCCGCCCTCTCGGCACCTCAAAAAAACAACAAAGCGTGCAGCCCTGAAGGCCGCGCGCTTTGTGGTGTCTGCGTCACAGTAGCTTTTGAGTCGTAGCGGTCAGAATTAAAAAAGTTTTGACTAGCACAGCATATCGCTTTAAACCTTTCATAAATGCGACATAGATTTGCGACATTTCGTCGCTAAATTTGTGGGCGTCTGTGTCGGTGTGTACAATGACCTCCCTTTTGCCCCCGCAAAGCCGGCGTACGTTCGGCGTGGAAGGTAACCGGTTGAATTGAAAAGAAATTTGCCTCGATATAAGAGGCAGCCTGGTGAGAAAGTGTCTATGAAAGCAGGTCTGTACCAACCCGATGAATTCAAGGATAACTGCGGTTTCGGCCTGATTGCCCATATGCAGGGCGAGCCCAGTCATACCCTTTTGCAAACGGCCATCGAGGCCCTGACCTGCATGACCCACCGCGGTGGGATCAACGCCGACGGCAAGACCGGTGACGGTTGTGGCTTGCTGATTCAAAAGCCCGACCTGTTCCTGCGCGCCGTCGCCAAACAGCATTTCGCTGTCGACCTGCCCAAGCAGTACGCCGTGGGCATGGTGTTTTTCAACCAGGACCCGGTCAAAGCCGAAGCCGCTCGCGAGAACATGAACCGCGAAATCCTGGCTGCCGGCCTGCAACTCGTCGGCTGGCGCAAAGTGCCGATCGACACCAGCGTGCTCGGCCGCCTGGCCTTGGAGCGCCTGCCGCAGATCGAACAAGTGTTTATCGCGGGCGATGGCCTGAGCGACCAGGACATGGCGATCAAGCTGTTCACGTCCCGTCGTCGTTCGTCCGTGGCCAACGCTGCCGACACCGATCACTACATCTGCAGCTTTTCCCACAAGACCATCATTTATAAAGGCCTGATGATGCCGGCGGACCTCACCGCCTTCTATCCAGACCTGAGCGATGAGCGCCTGCAAACCGCAATCTGCGTGTTCCACCAGCGCTTCTCCACCAACACCCTGCCGAAATGGCCGCTGGCCCAGCCATTCCGCTTCCTCGCCCACAACGGCGAGATCAACACCATCACTGGCAACCGTAACTGGGCCGTGGCCCGTCGCACCAAGTTCGCCAACGATTTGATGGACCTCGAAGAGCTCGGCCCGCTGGTCAACCGCGTCGGTTCCGACTCCTCCAGCATGGACAACATGCTCGAGCTGATGGTCACCGGCGGCATCGACCTGTTCCGTGGCGTGCGTATGATCATTCCGCCAGCGTGGCAGAACGTCGAGACCATGGACCCCGATCTGCGGGCGTTCTATGAGTACAACTCGATGCACATGGAACCCTGGGACGGCCCGGCCGGCGTGGTGATGACCGACGGCCGCTACGCGGTGTGCCTGCTCGACCGTAACGGCCTGCGCCCGGCGCGTTGGGTGACCACTACCAACGGTTTCATCACCCTGGCGTCGGAAATCGGCGTGTGGAACTACCAGCCGCAAGACGTGATCGCCAAAGGCCGCGTCGGCCCTGGCCAGATCCTGGCCGTGGACACCGAAACCGGGCAGATCCTCGACACCGATGCGATCGACAACCGCCTGAAGTCCCGTCACCCGTACAAGCAATGGCTGCGCAAGAACGCCCTGCGCATCCAGGCGACCATGGAAGACAACGACCACGGCTCGGCGTTCTACGACATCGACCAGCTCAAGCAGTACATGAAGATGTACCAGGTCACGTTCGAAGAGCGCGACCAGGTGCTGCGCCCGCTTGGCGAGCAAGGCTACGAAGCCGTCGGCTCCATGGGTGACGACACGCCGATGGCCGTGCTGTCCCAGCGTGTGCGCACGCCGTACGACTATTTCCGCCAGCAGTTCGCCCAGGTGACCAACCCACCGATCGACCCGCTGCGCGAAGCCATCGTGATGTCCCTGGAAGTCTGCCTCGGTGCCGAGCGCAACATCTTCCAGGAGTCACCTGAGCACGCCTCCCGCGTGATCCTCAGCTCGCCGGTCATTTCCCCGGCCAAGTGGCGCTCGTTGATGACCCTGGAGCGTCCGGGCTTCGACCGCCAGATCATCGACCTGAACTACGACGAGAGCCTCGGCCTTGAAGCCGCTGTGCGCAACGTCGCCGACCAGGCCGAAGAAGCTGTGCGCGCCGGGCGTACCCAGATCGTGCTGACCGACCGCCATATCGCGCCGGGCAAGTTGCCGATCCACGCCTCCCTGGCCACTGGTGCAGTACACCATCGCCTGACCGAAAAAGGCCTGCGCTGCGACTCCAACATCCTCGTGGAAACCGCCACCGCCCGTGACCCGCACCACTTTGCGGTGTTGATCGGCTTCGGCGCCTCGGCGGTGTACCCGTTCCTTGCTTATGAAGTGTTGGGCGACCTGATCCGTACCGGTGAAGTACTGGGCGACCTCTATGAGGTGTTCAAGAACTACCGCAAGGGCATCACCAAGGGCCTGTTGAAGATCCTGTCGAAGATGGGCATCTCCACCGTCACCTCGTACCGCGGTGCTCAATTGTTCGAAGCGATCGGCCTGTCCGAAGAAGTCTGCGAACTGAGCTTCCGTGGCGTGCCGAGCCGCATCAAGGGTGCGCGTTTCGTCGATATCGAAGCCGAACAGAAAGCCCTGGCCGCCGAAGCCTGGAGCGCGCGCAAGCCGATCCAGCAAGGTGGCCTGCTCAAGTTCGTCCACGGTGGCGAATACCACGCCTACAACCCGGACGTGGTCAGCACCCTGCAAGCCGCCGTGCAGCAGGGCGATTACGCCAAGTTCAAGGAATACACCGCGCTGGTGGATAACCGCCCGGTGTCGATGATCCGCGACCTGTTCAAGGTCAAGACCCTGGACACGCCGCTGGCCATCAGCGACATCGAACCGCTGGAATCGATCCTCAAGCGCTTCGACTCCGCCGGTATCTCCCTGGGCGCCTTGTCGCCTGAGGCCCACGAAGCCCTGGCCGAAGCCATGAACCGCCTGGGTGCGCGTTCCAACTCCGGTGAAGGCGGTGAAGACCCGGCGCGCTACGGCACCATCAAGAGCTCGAAAATCAAGCAAGTGGCGACGGGCCGTTTCGGGGTGACCCCGGAATACCTGGTCAACGCCGAAGTGCTGCAGATCAAGGTTGCCCAGGGCGCCAAGCCCGGCGAAGGCGGCCAGCTGCCAGGCGGCAAGGTCAACGGTTTGATCGCCAAGCTGCGTTACGCAGTGCCGGGCGTGACCCTGATTTCGCCGCCGCCGCACCACGACATCTACTCGATTGAAGACTTGTCGCAGCTGATTTTCGACTTGAAACAAGTCAACCCGCAGGCGCTGGTCTCGGTGAAACTGGTAGCAGAAGCGGGCGTCGGTACCATCGCCGCTGGCGTGGCCAAGGCCTATGCCGACCTGATCACCATCTCCGGCTACGACGGCGGCACCGGTGCTTCACCGCTGACCTCCATCAAGTACGCCGGTGCGCCGTGGGAACTGGGCCTGGCTGAAACCCACCAGACCCTGCGCGGCAACGACCTGCGTGGCAAAGTGCGCGTGCAGACCGACGGCGGCCTGAAAACCGGCCTCGACGTGATCAAGGCCGCGATCCTCGGCGCCGAAAGCTTCGGCTTCGGCACCGCGCCAATGATCGCCCTGGGCTGCAAATACCTGCGCATCTGCCACCTGAACAACTGCGCCACCGGCGTCGCCACTCAGAACGAGAAGCTGCGCAAGGATCACTACATCGGCACCGTCGACATGGTGGTGAATTTCTTCACCTACGTCGCCGAAGAAACCCGTGAGTGGCTGGCCAAGCTGGGCGTGCGCTCCCTCGAAGAGCTGATCGGTCGTACCGATCTGCTGGACGTCCTCGAAGGCCAGACCGCCAAGCAACAGCACCTGGACCTGACGCCACTGTTGGGCAGCGATCACATCCCGGCAGACAAGCCTCAATTCTGCCAGGTGGACCGCAACCCACCGTTCGACAAGGGCCTGCTGGCCGAGAAGATGGTCGAGATGGCTGCTTCCTCGATCAACGATGCCAGCGGTGGCGAATTCGCTTTGGATATCTGCAACTGCGACCGTTCCATTGGCGCCCGCATCTCCGGCGAAATCGCGCGCAAGCACGGCAACCAGGGCATGGCGAAAGCGCCGATCACCTTCCGCTTCAAGGGCACTGCGGGCCAGAGCTTCGGCGTGTGGAACGCCGGTGGCCTGCACATGTACCTGGAAGGTGACGCCAACGACTACGTGGGCAAGGGCATGACCGGCGGCAAGCTGGTCATCGTTCCGCCCAAAGGCAGCGTCTACAAGACCCAGGACAGTGCCATCATCGGCAACACCTGCTTGTATGGCGCCACGGGCGGCAAGCTGTTCGCCGCCGGTACGGCCGGTGAGCGTTTCGCCGTGCGTAACTCCGGTGCCCACACCGTGGTGGAAGGCACTGGCGATCACTGCTGCGAGTACATGACCGGGGGCTTTGTCGCGGTACTGGGCAAGACCGGCTACAACTTCGGTTCGGGCATGACCGGCGGTTTCGCCTACGTGCTGGACCAGGACAACACCTTCGTCGACCGGGTCAACCACGAGTTGGTCGAGATCCAGCGGATCAGCGGCGAAGCGATGGAATCCTACCGTAACCACTTGCAGCACGTGCTGGACGAGTACGTCGAGGAAACCGGCAGCGAATGGGGTCGTAACCTCGCCGAGAACCTCGATGATTACCTGCGTCGTTTCTGGCTGGTCAAGCCCAAGGCTGCCAACCTGAAATCGTTGCTTTCCAGCATCCGTGCCAACCCGCAGTGATATGCGCCTGAAGAGTTTGATGAGGTTTTAACATGGCTGAACGTCTGAATAACGACTTCCAGTTCATCGATGTCGGGCGCAAAGATCCGAAGAAGAAACTGTTGCGTCAACGCAAGAAAGAGTTCGTGGAAATCTACGAACCCTTCAAACCCCAGCAGTCGGCCGACCAGGCCCACCGCTGCCTGGGTTGCGGTAACCCGTATTGCGAATGGAAGTGCCCGGTGCACAACTTCATTCCCAACTGGCTCAAGCTGGTGGCCGAGGGCAACATCCTCGCCGCCGCCGAGCTGTCGCACCAGACCAACACCTTGCCGGAAGTCTGCGGCCGGGTGTGCCCGCAAGACCGTCTGTGCGAGGGTGCCTGCACCCTTAACGACGGCTTCGGCGCGGTGACCATCGGTTCGGTGGAGAAGTACATCACCGACACCGCGTTCGCCATGGGCTGGCGTCCGGACATGTCCAAGGTCAAGCCGACTGGCAAGCGCGTGGCGATCATCGGTGCGGGCCCGGCGGGCCTGGGCTGCGCCGACGTGCTGGTGCGTGGCGGCGTGACCCCGGTGGTGTTCGACAAGAACCCGGAAATCGGCGGCCTGCTGACCTTCGGTATCCCCGAGTTCAAGCTGGAAAAAACCGTACTGAGCAACCGTCGTGAAGTGTTCACCGGCATGGGCATCGAGTTCCGCCTGAACACCGAAATCGGTAAAGACGTGACCATGGAGCAACTGCTCGCCGAATACGATGCCGTGTTCATGGGCATGGGCACCTACACCTACATGAAGGGCGGCTTTGCCGGTGAGGACCTGCCGGGCGTGTATGACGCCTTGGATTTCCTGATCGCCAACGTCAACCGCAACCTGGGCTTTGAAAAGTCGCCGGAAGATTTCGTCGACATGAAGGGCAAGAAGGTCGTGGTGCTGGGTGGTGGTGACACCGCGATGGACTGCAACCGCACCTCGATTCGCCAGGGCGCCAAGTCGGTGACCTGTGCCTACCGTCGTGACGAAGCCAACATGCCTGGCTCGCGCAAAGAGGTGAAGAACGCCAAGGAAGAAGGCGTGAAGTTCCTCTACAACCGCCAGCCGATCGCCATCGTGGGTGAAGACCGTGTCGAAGGCGTGAAGGTGGTCGAGACCCGTCTCGGCGAACCGGACGCCCGTGGCCGTCGCAGCCCCGAGCCGATCCCGGGCTCCGAAGAGATCATCCCGGCCGACGCCGTGGTCATTGCGTTCGGCTTCCGCCCAAGCCCGGCCCCCTGGTTCGAGCAGTTCGAAATCCAGACCGACAGCCAGGGCCGCGTCGTCGCCCCGGAACAAGGCCAGTACAAGCACCAGACCAGCAACCCGAAAATCTTCGCCGGTGGCGATATGGTGCGCGGCTCTGACCTGGTGGTAACCGCGATCTTCGAAGGCCGTAACGCCGCCGAAGGGATCCTGGACTACCTGAACGTCTAACCCATTTCAGGCTGAAATGCGGTCAAAAATGTGGGAGGGGGCTTGCCCCCGATAGCGGTGGTTCAGTTACAGATACTGAGACTGACACACTGCAATCGGGGCAAGCCCCCTCCCACATTTGATTTGCGCAGGTTCAAGAGATTGTCGTAAATCAACCCGATAGATAAAAGGCACGCCTCATCCCGTGCCTTTTGCGTCGCGCTCTGAGAAAATGCCCGCACTTTTTTTGCGGATGCCGACATGACTGCCCTCAAGAACGACCGTTTCCTTCGTGCCCTGCTCAAGCAACCTGTAGACGTGACCCCTGTGTGGATGATGCGTCAAGCCGGTCGCTACCTGCCGGAATACCGCGCCAGCCGCGCCCACGCCGGTGACTTCATGAGCCTGTGCATGAACCCGGAGTTCGCCTGCGAAGTCACGATGCAGCCGCTGGACCGCTACCCGCAACTGGACGCGGCCATCCTGTTCTCCGATATCCTCACCATCCCCGACGCCATGGGCCAAGGCCTGTACTTTGAAACCGGCGAAGGCCCGCGTTTCAAGAAAGTCATCAGTACCCTGGCCGATATCGAAGCCCTGCCGATTCCCGATCCCCACAAAGACCTCGGCTATGTGATGGACGCCGTCAGCACCATCCGCCGTGAGCTCAATGGCCGCGTGCCGCTGATCGGCTTCTCCGGCAGCCCCTGGACCCTGGCTACCTACATGGTCGAAGGCGGCTCGTCGAAAGACTTCCGCAAGACCAAGGCCATGCTCTACGACAACCCGCAGGCCATGCACCTGCTGCTGGACAAGCTGGCGCAGTCGGTCACTTCTTACCTCAATGGCCAGATCATGGCCGGCGCCCAAGCGGTACAGATCTTCGATACCTGGGGTGGCAACCTGTCGGCGGCGGCGTACCAGGAGTTTTCCCTGGCCTACATGCGCAAGATCGTCAGCGGCCTGATCCGTGAACACGAAGGCCGTAAAGTGCCGGTGATCCTGTTCACCAAGGGCGGCGGCCTGTGGCTGGAAAGCATCGCCGACGCCGGCGCCGATGCACTGGGCCTGGACTGGACCTGCGACATCGGCGAAGCCCGCCGTCGTGTCGGTGGTAAGGTCGCGCTGCAAGGCAACATGGACCCGACCGTGCTCTACGCCAAGCCGGAAGCGATCCGCAGCGAAGTCGGCCGCATCCTGGCCAGCTACGGCAAAGGCACCGGGCATGTGTTCAACCTCGGCCATGGCATCACCCCGGAAGTGAACCCGGACCATGCCGGCGCGTTCCTGCAAGCCGTGCACGAGCTGTCTGCGCAATATCATCAGTAATACTCCCGCCTGAATCGAATCCCCCTTTGCCTGGCAAAGGGGGATTCGCTGCGCTTCAGCGTTCGTTAAGTCCTGCCTTGGTAGCTTGGGCGCCTTGGGATTTCTCCTACAGCCTTCGGTAACTCGCCTCGGTAAAAATCCTACCCGACTCTTCCTCTCGCCAGTGCATGGCGTTCATTGTCAGGTGATATCAGGATGAACACTTCAGCGTATTCAACGAGCCAGAAACTGCTGCATTGGGTTTCGGCTGTCATTATTGTGTGGGCGTTACTCTCAGGCTTTTTTGTGGCCGTATTCAGCGTGCCTGCGTCGGTCAAGGCGTGGGTGGCGTTCTTCAATGTATCGTTGACCACCCTCTATATCCCGGTGTTTGTCTTGCGGGTTTATTGTTCCTTTGCCCACGGCCTGGACTTTTCCATCAAGCGAACACCGCAGGAATACATGGCGTTGCTGGTCCACAAAGCCATGTACCTGGTGCTTGCCTTGGTATTGGCGACGGGCGTGCTGATGATGGATCGTCCGATCAATGTTTTTAACCTGGTCTCCTTCGGCCCGTTTGAGAGCGATCCGGCCCGCATCGCCTTGTATACCCGTACGCATGTGCTGTCCTGCGTAGGGTTGTTGCTGATGCTGGTCCTGCATATCGGCGCCGTAGTCATGCACGAGCGCCGGGGTAAGCGGGTGCTGGCGCGAATGTCGTTCAAGGTGGCGGCCCCTCAAGCCGAGGCCAGTGGCGGCAGCTTCGCCAGCTTCAACGCCACCAGCAGCGCGCCGACCAACAGCGCCACGATGAAGGCACCGATGCCGTTCCACCCGGCAAAGTGCCAAAAGAACCCGCCCGCCGTACCGGCGATACTCGACCCTACGTAGTAGCAGAACAGGTACAACGACGACGCTTGCCCCTTGGCCTTCACCGCGCGGCGCCCGATCCAGCTGCTGGCCACCGAGTGGGCGCCGAAGAAGCCGAAGGTGAAGATCAGCATGCCGGGCACCACCAGCCAGAGTGGGGTGAACAGGGTCAGGGCCATGCCGGCGAGCATCAGTACGATGGTGCCCCACAGCACACGGCGGCGGCCGAGGCGGTCGGCCAGGGAGCCGATCTTGGCCGAGCTGTAGATGCCCGACAGGTACACCAGCGACAGCAGGCCGACCACGGCCTGGCTCAGGTCATACGGGTCGGCCAGCAGGCGGTAGCCGATGTAGTTGAACATCGTCACGAATGCACCCATCAGCAGGAAGGCTTCAAGGAATAACCACGGCAGGCCCGCGTCCTTGAAGTGCATGACAAAGCCGTTCACCAGGCTACGCGGCTTGAGGCTGCTGGCGCGGAAGTTGCGCGATTCGGGGAGGATCTTCCAGAACACGGTCGCGGCGATCAGGGCCAGGCCGCCGATGATCAGCATTGCGGTGTGCCAGCTGACGAAGTCGATCAGCACGCCGATGATCAGGCGCCCGCTCATGCCGCCAATCGCGTTGCCGCCGATATACAGGCCCATGGCCAGGCCGATGTGTTGGGGGTGGATCTCTTCACTCAGGTAAGTCATGGCCACGGCGGCCAGGCCGCTCAAGGACAGCCCCACCAGCGCGCGCATCAACAGGATCCCTTGCCAGGTCGGCATCAAGCCGCTGGCGATGGTGGCCAGGGCTGCGCAGAACAACGCCGCGACCATCACCGGCTTGCGCCCCAGGGTGTCGGAGATCGGCCCGGTAATCAGCAGGCCCAGGGCCAACATGGCGGTGGACACCGACAGGATCAGGCTGCTCTGGGCCGCGTTGATGGAAAATTCCTGGGACAGCGCCGGCATCATGGGCTGCACGCAATACAACAGGGCAAAGGTGGCGAAGCCACCGGAGAACAGCGCCAGCACCGTGCGCATGAACATCGGCGTGCCTTTTTCGATGTACGCGTCGTTGAGCTGGGCTACCACCTCATCCAGGGCGGTCGGCGGGGCTTCTTGAGGGAGTGGAGCGACAGCAGATTTCACGGGGACCTCGGGGAGCAAGAGCGTGCCAGGACCGGCAATGCAAAAAAGCATATAGCTGCCTAATGATTCTTTCCAATATATTGTTCGACCTGTTTGATAGCTTTTACGACCTAATGAGGTTTGCATGGAATTACGTCACCTGCGGTACTTCATCGCCGTCGCCGAGGAACTGCATTTTGGCCGTGCGGCGCAGGTGCTGGGCATCTCGCAGCCGCCGCTGAGCCAGCAGATCCAGGCGCTGGAGCAGGAGGTGGGGGCGCGGTTGTTTGAGCGGACCAATCGTCGGGTCGAACTGAGTGAGGCGGGGCGCCTGTTCCTGCACGAGGCGCGGTTGGTGCTGGCCCAGGTCGACAAGGCGGCGGATGTGGCGCGACGGGCGCAGTTGGGTGAGCTGGGGGAGTTGAAGATCGGCTTTACCTCGTCGGCCCCCTTCAACTCCAGCATCCCCCAGGCCATCTTTGCCTTTCGCCAGGCGTTCCCGGCCGTGCACTTGAATCTGCAGGAAATGAGTAGCACCGAGGTGGCGGAGTCGCTGGTGGACGAGTCGATCCAGGTGGGTTTGATGCGCCCGCTGCCTTTGCCCGATTCGTTGAGTGTCATCGAGCTGATGCGTGAGCCCCTGGTCGCGGTACTCAACGCCGGACACCCGTTGGTGGACGGCAGCGAGCGCGGCCTGCACCTGGCGCAACTGGCGCAGGAACCGTTTGTGTTTTTCCCGCGCACCTACGGCAGCGGTCTGTATGCGCAACTGCTCAACCTGGCCCGCGACGCCGGTTTCAGCCCGCACTTCGCCCAGGAGGCGGGGGAGGCGATGACGATCATCGGCTTGGTGGCGGCGGGGCTGGGGGTGTCGGTGCTACCGGCGTCGTACCAGCGCATACGTATCGATGGCGTGGTCTATCGCACCTTGCTTGATCAGGAAGCGGTGACAGCGGTGTGGCTGGTGCAGCGCAAGGGCGCGCAAACACCGATGGCGAAGGCGTTTGTGGCGTTGTTGGTGGCGAGCGGCTTGCCCTGATGCCAGTCAGTTCAGGAGGAACACTGCAACCGTGGCGAGCGGGCCGGTCTGTGGCGAGCGGGCTTACTGTGGCGCGCGGGCTTGCCCCGCGTTGGGGCGCGAAGCGGCCCCATTACAGGCGATGTGTTTTTAACTGACACACCGCGGTGCCTGGTTTTGGGGCTGCTGCGCAGCCCAACGCGGGGCAAGCCCGCTCGCCACAACAAGCCCCCTCGCCACAGGTTACTGTTGCCCGTTCTATCTCTTAACTACTGTCCGGTCGTATTCGCTTCATTTACGCCATACACCCGCAACCCCGCCAGGATATCGCGGTCCAGCATGCTCACCCAACGGTTGTAGTTGCGGTGGATCTTGCCGTCCTTGTAGCCCAAGTCGCGGCTGTCGCGGTAGGTGATGGCGTAGCTGTTGCGGGTGTAGCGGATGTCGATGGCGGCATAGAACTGGTTACGCACGGTGATCTCTGCCTGTACCAGTTGCGGGCTCAAGCGTTGTACGCTCCATTCGCGTTTTTGCAGGGCGGCAACGATCACCTGCTTGATTTTTTCTTCGCTGACCTGGGCATTCGCCGGGAGGTCGTGCTGGGTGTTGAGCACCGGTTTGCTGGTGCAACCGGCAGTGGTCAGCAGGGCCAGGGTGATCAGGGTCGCGCGTAGCAAAGAAGACATTCCGTTTTCTCCAGTCGATTAAAAAGTCAGGACCAGCGGCGGAAGATCAACGAGGTGTTGACGCCGCCAAAGGCAAAGTTGTTGTTCATCACGTAGTCGTGGTGCATCTCGCGGAATCCACCTTGCAGGTAGTCCAGCTCGCCACACTGTGGGTCGACATGGTCGAGGTTGAAGGTGTGCACGTACTGGTCGCGGTTCATCATCTCGATGCTGAACCACGACTCCAGCGCGCCACAGGCGCCCAGGGTGTGGCCGAGGAAGCTTTTCTGCGAACTGATGGGCATGCGGCTGCCGAACAGGCTGCTGGTGGCCAGGGTCTCGGCGATGTCGCCCTGGTCGGTGGCGGTGCCGTGGCCATTCACGTAACCGATGGCCGCTGGCTCAAGCCCGGCGTCTTCCAGGGCCAGCTCCATGGCGCGGCGCATGGTTTTCTGTTCCGGGCGGGTGGTGTGCTGGCCGTCGGCGTTGCTGCCAAAGCCGACAATCTCGGCGTGGATATGTGCACCCCGCGCCAGGGCGTGTTCCAGCTCTTCGAGCACCAGCATGCCGCCGCCTTCGCCGATCACCAGGCCGTCGCGGGCGCTGTCATACGGGCGCGGGCTGGTCTGCGGTGCGTCGTTCTTCAGGCTCGTGGCGTACAGCGCATCGAACACCATGGCCTCGGTGGGGCACAGTTCTTCAGCGCCGCCGGCCAGCATCAACGGCAGGCGCCCGAATTTGATCGCCTCGTAGGCATACCCAATGCCCTGGCTGCCGCTGGTGCAGGCGCTGGACGTGGGGATCAAGCGCCCGGTGAGGCCAAAGAAGATGCTGATATTCGCCGCCGTGGTGTGGGGCATCATTCGCACGTAGGAGTTGGCGTTGAGCCCTTCGGCCACCGAGTTGAGCAGCATATTGCCGAACGCCTTGATCTCGTCGGTGCTGCCGGTGGACGAACCGCAGGCCACACCCATGCGTCCGTCCTTGATCGACTCATCGCCGAGCAGGCCCGCGTCCTTCAAGGCCTGCTCCGCCGCCCACACGGCCAGGCGCGACACGCGGCCCATGCTGCGCAACTGCTTACGGGTCCAATGGGCAGGCACGACGAAATCATCGATCGGCCCGGCCAGGCGCGTGTTCAGTTCGGTGAAGCGGTTCCACTCGTCCATGCGACGGATACCGCTGCGGTTGGCGCGAAAGTTGGCGGCGATGGTCTCCCAATCGCTGCCCAGGGAGGTCATGCCGGCCATGCCGGTGACTACGACGCGCTTCATCAGCACAGGCCCCCATTCACGGCCAGGACCTGGCGCGTGATATAGCCGGCTTCGGCCGACATCAGGAAATTCACCGCGCTGGCCACCTCTTCCGGGGTCCCCATGCGCTGCGCCGGGATCATTTTCATCAGTTCTTCGACCGGTACGTTCTCATCGAGCATGGCGGTGTCGATCAAGCCGGGGGCGACGCAGTTGACGGTGATCTTGCGCTTGCCCAATTCGATGGCCAATGCCTTGGCCGCGCCGATCAGGCCGGCTTTCGAGGCACTGTAGTTGACCTGCCCGCGATTGCCGATCAGGCCCGATACCGAAGTGATGCACACGATACGCCCGGCCGCGCGCCGCCGAATCATCGGCATCATCACCGGGTGCAGTACGTTGTAGAAACCATCGAGGTTGGTACGCATCACCACGTCCCAGTCCTCTTCGGACAAGGCCGGGAACGCACCGTCACGGGTCAGGCCGGCGTTGAGCACCACGCCGTAGTAGGCACCCTGTTGCTCCACATCTGCCTCAAGGATGGCCTTGCACGCCGCGCGGTCCGCCACGTCGAATTGCAGCACCCGCGCCTTGCGGCCCAGGGCTTCGATCTCGACCTGCACTGCGTCGGCTTCAGCGCGACCACTGCGGCAATGCAGCACGATGTCATGGCCGGCCTGGGCCAGGCGCAGGGCAATGGCGCGGCCGATACCACGGCTGGAGCCGGTGACCAGTACGGATTCAGTCATGGCGTTTCGTCCTTCGATTCTTCTAAATAGTTGGCCGCCTGGGGCGGTCGAAATACGTTCAGGCGCGCGGTGGCCTGGATACCGTCACCGGTGAGGTGGCATTCGAACACACCCATGCCGTTGTCGTCTTCCAGGGAGCGCAGGCCGTGGATGCGTAACTCGGCGCCTGCCGGGAAATGCGCCACGTTGCACTCGAACTTGCGTGTGCCCAACAGGAAACCCAGTTCCACGGCCTGGCCTTTTTGGCGGGCACGACAGCCGGCATAGGCGGCGACACTCTGCGCCATCAATTCGATGCCGACCCAGGCCGGCAGGCTGCCGTCGGGGCGATTGAACAGGCCGCCTGGCTTGACGGTGGCGCGGGTGTGTATCTGCTCTTCATCGAACGACAGCACCTGGTCGATCAGGATCATGTCGCCCGCATGGGGCAGCAGTTCGGCGAGTGGCCAATCGATCATGGGGCCTCTGCGATAATCAGGCTGACGTTATTACCGCCGAAAGCAAACGAGTTGCTCATCAGGCAGCGTTTTTCCAAGGCGTCACCGGCCTGCGCCCAGTGCAAGGCCGGCAGCGTCGGGTCGGCCTGGCCGTCCCACACGTGCGGCGGCACCCGGCCATGGGCCAGGCTCAGCCAGCAGAACGCCGCTTCCAGTGCGCCGGCGGCGCCCAGGGTGTGGCCGCTCATGGGTTTGGTCGAGGAGCAGGCCACCCCGGCAGGGAACAGGCTGGCGACGGCCAGGCTTTCCATGGCGTCGTTGTGTTGGGTGGCGGTGCCGTGCAGGTTCAGGTAACCGATCTGCTCGGGCTGCAACCCGGCACTGGCCAGCGCCTTGCGCATCGCCTGCAACGCGCCTTTGCCCGTCGGCTCCGGCGCAGAAATATGGTGCGCATCGCAACTGGCGCCGCTGCCCAACAGGGCGATCGGGGCGGTCTCGCGACTCATCAGGAACAGCACCGCCGCTTCGCCGATATTGATGCCGTTGCGGTTCACTGAAAAGGGGTTGCAACGTTCGTTGGATACCGCCTCCAGCGCCGTAAAGCCGTTAAGCGTCAACTTGCACAGGCTGTCGACGCCGCCGCAGATCACCGCGTCGCACACGCCCAGATCCAACAGGCGCCGAGCACTCATCAGCGCGCGTGCGCTGGAGGTGCAGGCGGTGGAGATCACGTAGGCCGGGCCGCTCAGTTGCAGCCAGTCGGCGAGGAAGTTCGCCGGGGCGCTGAGTTCCTGTTGCTGGTAGTCGTAGTCCCTGGGGAAGTGCTTGTCGCGCAGGTAATGGGCGATGCTGCGGCTGGCCTCGTCAATGCCCGAGGTGCTGGTGCCCAGCACGATGCCGACCCGTGAGGCGCCGTAGGTCAGGATCGCCTGGCGGATATCCGCTTCGATCTGCAACGCGGCTTCCAGCAACAGTTGGTTATTGCGGCTGTTCTGCCGGCCCAGTTGCGCAGGGATGCTCGCCAATTCGCCGGGTACGCTGCCCACCGGCAACACTCGTTCCGGCACCCAGCCGCTTTCGGCGCGCATCCCTGTGCAGTCGCCGGCAAACAGGCTGCGGCTGACTGCGTCCTGGCCGCGCCCCAGGGCGCAGATCACGCCGAGGGCATTGAGGTAGGCGGTCATCGGGCGGCCCCAAGCGGTGTGATGCGATAACTCAACGGCTGCCCGCTGATGTTCACACTGAACACTTCTGAAGACTGATAGACGATTTGCCAATGGCCCGGAAGCGTGCGTGTCAGGTCCATCGCCTGGGCGTTGGGGTAAAGGCTGCGCACGTCATCCGCCGAAGCCAGGGCAAACAGCAACGCGGCAAACAGCTCGCGCGCCTGGGGGTTGGGCGGCAGCAAGCCGTCGGCCTGCCACTGGCCATCGATGAGTTTCTGCCGGGCCAGGGGGATGCCCAGCGGGTCCATCATCGACCAGCGGATGGCGTTGCCCTCGCGTTGGATCACCAACAGCCAATCCTGGCTCTGGCCACGTTCCATGCGCTGCACATGCAATTGCAGCGGCAACGCCAGGGTCGGGGTTTTCTCCGGCAGCGGTGGCTGGCTGGCGCAGGCGCTCAGCAGCAACAGGCAACCGATCAACAACAGGCGCATCATGCCGCGACGCTCGCCAAGGGTTTGCGCGCCACGCAGTTGACCAGGGTTTCTTCCCGCTGGCCCACCGGGGGCGCCTTGCGCAGGCCCCAGCGCTCGAGCAGGCCGAAATCGCGGGCACGGCTCCACCACAAGTACGGGTAAGAGACATTCCGTGCGTCGAATTCAAAGCCCTGCTCGCGGAGCATGTCCAGGTACTGCTCGGCGCTTTTTTGCACGTGCATCGGGTGGCGGAACAGCCAGCGAATGACCCAGGTGTCGATATAGGCTTCGGTGGACTCGGCAAACAGCAGGTAGCCACCGGGCTTGAGGACCCGGTAGAACTCGTTCAGCGCGCGATGCTGCTCGACCAGATGATGGAAGGTCTGGTGGCAGAACAGGATGTCGACGCTGGCATCCGCCACATCGAGGGTGGCGCAGTCGCTGCCGATCAACTCGACGGCCAGGCCCTGGCGCGTGGCTTCTTCACGGCTCCGTTCCAGGCTATGGGGGTCGGCGTCCAGGCCGATCAGGCGCGAGGGCGCGAACACCTGCTGCAACAGCTTGAAGGATTTCCCCTGGCCGCAACCGGCGTCGAGCAATACCGGCGCGACGGGCAACGGCTCGCTGAACAGGCTGCGCAGGTCGTTGATGGCCACGCGCAACACATGATGCTGCCAGGTGTGGCTGCGCAGGAACCAGAAGCCGAACCTGGTTTCTTCGACGTAGTGCTTACTTAAGTACTGACTGCTCACGCGGCATCCCCCGCACAAATCTCCGACAACATCCGCAGCCGCCGCTTGGGTTCGCTGACGAATGGGTTGCGCTCATCCCAGGCATAACCGGCGAGGATCGAGCTGATCATCCGACGAATCTCTGGCGAGCTGCCCGCATGGAAAATCACATCCTGGAAGGTCCCGGCGTACCAACCTTCGACGTAGCAACGGAAGGTGTCGACACCGCGCTTGAGCGGCTCGGCAAACTCAGTTTGCCAATCCACCGTCTCGCCCTTGAGCTGGCGGTGCAGCACACCGGCCGCCATGCTCGCCGAACGCATGGCGATGGTCACGCCGGACGAGAACACCGGGTCGAGGAATTCCGCAGCGTTGCCCAGCAGCGCAAAGCCCGGGCCATGCAGGGTTTTGACGTTGGCCGAATAACCGCCGATGGTCCGTGCAGGTGTATCCCATACCGCATTTTTCAGCACGCCGGACAGGCTTGGCGTCTCGTCGATAAAACCGCGCAGGCAGGCATCGAGGTCACTGTCGCGGCCGTCGAAATGCGCCTTGGCCGCGACCACGCCCACCGAGCAGCGGCCGTTGCTGAACGGGATGGTCCAGAACCAGATATCGCGCTGGGTCGGGTGGGTGGTCACGAGGATCTTGGTGCGGTCAAAGCCCGGGTGTTCGATGCGGTCTTCGACATGGGTGAACACCGCCTGGCGCAGTGGGAAGTTCGACGGCGCTTCCAGGTCCAGCAGGCGCGGCAGCACGCGGCCGTAGCCGCTGGCATCGAGCACGAACTTGGCTTTGACGTGGTACTCGCTGCCATTCTCGCGGCGCACATGCAGGTAGCGACACTCGCCGGAAAAATCCACGCCGACGATGGTTTGGCCGTAGCGGATGTCCACCCCTTGCAACGCCGCCTGGTCTGCCAGCAGCTTATCGAACTCGCCGCGCTGCACCTGGAAGGTGGTCGGCTTGCCCTGGCTGAAGGTATCGCCAAAATCGAACGCGCTGTAGCGCTCGCCCCAGGCAAACGCGGCACCGGTTTTCACCTGGAAACCCGCCGCCTGCACAGCGTCGAGCATGCCCGCTTCTTCGATAAAGTCGATGCAGTGGGACAACAGGCTTTCGCCAATCGAGAAGCGCGGGAAATGCTGGCGCTCGATAATCAAGACATCATGCCCCTGGCGCTTTAGCAGCGTCGCGGCGATGGCACCGGATGGGCCGGCACCGATCACCACCACCTGGCGACGTTCCATTTCAACTATGGGCACGAGGGCTCCTTGCCACATTGGCGATAATCACATTCATAAGGCGTGCTTCTGTTGGCCGGCCCAGGGCGCCAGCATAAAGCTGAACGCCAGGCCCAGGCTGACCGACAGACCGAAATTACTCACTGCCGGCGTGCTCGACACCGCCAGCAGGCCGAACGACAACCAGGTTGTCAGTGCCGCCAGCAGTGTTCCTAAAAGGCTGACCGCGGGCCCGCCGATCTGTTCACGCATCAGGATCGCGTAGTCGACACTGATGGCCGTGACCAGCAGCAGGCCGAACAGGCTGAACAGCGTCAGTGGCTGGCCCAGCCAACCCAGGCTGGCCAGGCTGCACAGCGCCGCCAGCAACGGCAGGGCAACGATACGCAATGCACCGCCCAAGCCGAACGGCAGGACCAGCAGTAGCACGATCAGCCCGCACGACATCAACTTCAATTCAGCCGCGCTGATCTGGGTCGCGGCGAAAACGCGATTCAAGTCACCCAGGCGATCGACCAGTTGCACGCCGGGCAAATCCACGGCCTGCACCTGCAGCAGTGCCGGGTTGTTCAAGCCTTGCAGGCTGACCATGGCCGCCACGCCGCCGTCCACCGGGCCCAGCCACAGCGTGCGCCAGGGTTCTGCCAGGGGGCCGACCAGCGCAGCGTCGATGTCTTCGGTGGGCAGCGCCTGCAACTGCGCGACTTCGGCTTGCAGCGCGCTGGCCGGCACACCGAGGTCCAGCAGCGGTTGCCAATGTTCCGGCAGTTTATTCAATGCCTCGCGCAGCCGTTGTTGCTCGGCCGGCAGGTTGACCAACTGGTTCAGCGCCAGGTAGCCCTGGAGCTTGTCCATATTCACCAACTGTTCCAGGCGCTGGCCCAGGGCGGCTTGGCGTTCCAGTAACTGCTGCTGATTGTCCGCGCGCACCAGGAAGAACTGGCTGGTGGGCTGGAACCCGGTAATACGCGCCACGGCCTGGGCCTCTTGCAGCAATTGCGGCGGTGCGCCGATCCACTGGCGAATATCGTTTTTGCTGTTCAACTGCCACAGGCCAGCGGCGCAGAACAGCAGTACCCACACCAGCAGCACCGCGCTCGGCACGCGCTTGACCAGCGAGGCGCGCATGCGCCACAGGCCCTCGGCGATGCGCAGCGGCCATTGCGCCGGGCGCAGTTCCACGCCCTTGAGTAACGCCGGCAACAGGCAGACGGCCGACAGATAGGCGCCGACCAGCCCCGCCGCGGAGAACACCGCGATTTGCGTCAAGGCCGGGAAGGGGGTCCAGGCCAGCGCCAGGTAACCGATGCAACTGGTGGCCAGGCTCAGGGTTAGCCCCGGCAGGGTCAGGCGTAATGCCGGCCAGCTGCGCCACGGCTGCATGCTCCAGCTTTTGGACAGGTAGTGCAGCGGGTAATCCACGGCCACGCCGATCAAGCTGGAGCCGAGTACCAGGGTCATCACGTGCATATGGCCAAACAGCGCCACACAGGCCACCGCGCCAAACAGCATGCCCACCAGCACCGGCACAAACGCCAGCAACACGCGCCAGCGGCGGAACGCAAGCAACAGCAGCAACAGGATGCCAACGGTCGCGCCGCCGCCGACCCAGGTGATTTCCCGGCTGGCCTGCTGCTGCCCGTTGGCGGCGTAGAGCAGGCCGCTGGCGGCGAGCAACTGCGCGCCTTGTTCACTGGCCTGCGTGCGGCTGGCCTGGAGCAAATCCGCCACTTGCAACGGCAGTTTCATATCGAAGGCATTGCCGGTGGTACGCGCGCGCAGCAGCACCCAACTCTTGCCGTCGGCCTCGGCGATCAGCGCACCGCTGCCGATATCCAGCTGCACCGCGCCTTGTTGCGGCTGGCTGTTCTGGATGCGCCCGGTGAGGCCCAGCCAGTCATCCTGGCTCGGCACCAGGCTGAACCCGGTGAAGGGGTCGAACAGTGATTGCACACGCTGCTGGATGAACGCGTCGGGATGGTCGATCAATTGCTCGCGGTCTTTGCCCGACAGCATCGCCAAGCGCCCGCGCAGCAATTGCTCACGCAGTGCCGGCAAGTCGGCTTGCAGGTTCCATTGCACCTTCTCGAACAACCCGCTGGCCTGCCAGCGCTCGCCCAATTGTTGGGCCACGGCCACCGCCTGCTGGCGATCGGCATGCCCGACCAACACCAGCATCTCGCGATTCAACGGCTCCTGCATGCGCTGTTCGGCTTGCTGCTCCAGGGCGTCCGGCGCGCCGCCCGGCACCAGTTCCATCAGGTTGGCCGACAGCGGTGCACCGTGGCGCCACTGCCAGCCGGCCAGGGCCAGCACGGCCACCAGCAGGATCAGGAACAGGCGCGGTAACTGGCGCTCACTGGGCAAAGTCGTGTTGCTCCGCGTCGCTCAAGGGTTGGCTCGCCGTGCTGTCTTGCATGCGCAATACGGTGCTGTCGCCCTGGGTTTCCAGCAGTTCGATGGTATGCACCAGCTCGCCGCCGTCGATATTGATCTGGGTGAACACTTGTTTGAGCAGCAGCGAACGCGGGATCAGCGTCAGCTTCCACTGCGTGGCCTCACCTTGCAGTTGCAGTTCGAAATCGCGTTGCAAACCGCTGCTGTCACCCTGCAGCACGGCGAGGAACAGACGGTTCTGCTCGGCCCCGGCGCTCTTGTTCGGCAGGGTTTGCCAGCCATTGGCGTCGCGGCGGGCAATGCCTTGTGGGCTGATGCGGTAGTCCTGCTGCAACGGGGTTTTCAGCAGCCAGAGCAGGCCGTGGTCCTTGGCCAGCACAAAGGTGCCTTTGCTGACCAACGGTTGCGGCAGTGCACGCAGGTGTTTTTCCTGGATGAAACTGCCGTGGATCACAGACGGTTTGGCCAGTTGATCGCTCAGTTGCTGCAAATCGAAAGCGTGAGCGCTGAAGCTCAGCAACAACCCGGTCAGGGTGGGAGCGAGCTTGCTCGCGAAAAAACGCAGGGCGCTGCGCAGTGTCAGGCGGGTCGCGTTATCGTTGACGTCCATCGGGGGCAAGCCCTCTCCCACAGGGGATCTCATTTCAAGGCTCTCTCTACGGCGTCGGTAAAGACTTTGGGCGAGGCCAGTTGCATTTCGCGAGTGGCAATTTCCACCGCCACTTGCACGGTGCTGGCTCGGGTCAAACGCTCGCCGCTGGCCAGATCGGTGATCAGGTAATTGACCTTCAAACGGTTCTCCCACTCCACCAGGCTGGCGCGCACGTTGATCGTCTGGCCGAACACCGCACCGCGCACATAGCGCAGTTGCATGTCGATCACCGGCCAGGCGTAGCCGGCTTCGAGCATCGCCGCGTAGTTATGGCCGATCTTGTCCAGCAACGCGCAGCGCGCCACTTCCAGGTACTTCACGTAATGCCCGTGCCACACCACGTTCATGGTGTCGACGTCGAAAAACGGCACGAGGATTTCGGTGTCGCTGTGCAGTACGCCAGGGCTACGCATGCAGCCCCCAGTGTTGCTCGGCGATGCGTTGCAGGCACAGGCGCAGTTCGCCTTCCAGGGCACGGTCTTCGATGACCGGCGGGAAGTCCTTGGCCAGTTCTTCGTGCATGGCGGCCAATGCCGGTGGCAGTGGGCGTGCATCCTCGGCCTGGGCGCGCAGCCACACACCCTGGTTGGCCGCGAGCAAGGTGGCGGCGGCCACCTGTTCGGTCAGCTCCAGCACGCGGATCGCGTCGCGGGCGGCAATGGTGCCCATGCTCACCTTGTCCTGGTTATGGCATTCGGTGGAGCGCGAGAACACGCTGGCCGGCATGGTATTTTTCAGCGCTTCGGCGGTCCAGGCGCTGGTACCGATCTGCACGGCCTTGAACCCGTGGTTGATCATCGCGCGGTCCGCCGGCGCGCCGGACAGGTTGCTCGGCAGGCCATGGTTGTAACGCACGTCCACCAGCAGCGCGAGTTGCCGGTCCAACAGATCAGCGACGTTGGCCACCAGGGTCTTGAGGCTGTCCATGGCGAACGCGATATGCCCGCCGTAGAAATGCCCGCCGTGCAGCACGCGCTCTTCTTCGGCGTCGATGATCGGGTTGTCGTTGGCGCTGTTGAGCTCAATCTCGATAAACGAACGCAGCCAGCTCAGGCTGTCGGCCAGCACGCCGAGCACATGGGGCGCGCAACGCAGTGAATAACGATCCTGCAAGCGGTGCAAAGGGGCTGTCGGCGCATCAATCGCCAGGTCCTTGCGCAGCCAGGCCGCAACTTGCATCTGCCCAGGGTGCGGCTTGGCGGCGAACAGGCGCTCGTCGAAGTGCTCCGGGTTGCCTTGCAGCGCCACCACGTTCAGCGCGGTAATGCGCGTGGCCAGTTGCAGCAGGTAATCGGCGCGGGCGAACGCCAGGCAGGCGAGGCCAGTCATCACCGCAGTGCCGTTCATCAGCGCCAGGGCTTCCTTGGGGCGTAGCACCAGCGGCTGCCAGCCCAATTCGCGGTGTACGTCGATGGCCTGGCGGCGTTCGCCACGGAACAGCACGTCACGTTCGCCGGACAGGGTTGCAGCCACATAGGACAGCGGCGTCAAATCACCGCTGGCCCCCACCGAGCCTTCTTCCGGGATCAGCGGCAGTACATCGTGTTCCAGGAATGCATGCAGGCGCTCGAGCAGCTCCACACGCACGCCGGACACGCCGTGGCACAGCGACTGCAAACGCGCCGCCAGCACGGCACGGGTGGCTTGTGCGTCGAGCAACTTGCCCAGGCCGCAACCGTGGAAGGTGTACAGGTGACGCGGCAGCGCTTCGACGTGCTGCAATGGCACCGCCACCACGCAGGAGTCACCGTAGCCGGTGGTCACGCCGTAGATCACGCCTTCCTTGTCGAGCAGCGAGTCGAGGAACTGCGCGCCTTTGGCGATGCGCTGGCGATAG
Organism: Pseudomonas sp. FG86; assembly: GCF_057808775.1. Lineage (NCBI taxonomy): Bacteria > Pseudomonadati > Pseudomonadota > Gammaproteobacteria > Pseudomonadales > Pseudomonadaceae > Pseudomonas > Pseudomonas sp. FG86. Next base: position 31,761 of record NZ_JBMDIS010000010.1, read on the forward strand.
GCGGCGTCATCCTGCAAGTGCGTGGGCACCTGACGGTTGGCCAGGGCCAATACGTCTTCAATGCGCAGAGGGCGTTCGCCAAAGGTTACCGGCTCAAGATGCGTCGTCATCGGTCTTCCAGAAGGGATAAAAGTTGAACCATTGTTGGGGCGCTTCCAGGCAGAACTGGCCCAGGCGTGCGGCGTAGCGCGCGGTCCACTGCGCGATGACCTGCTCGCGGGTGCTGCGCTTCCATTCGATCGATTGCGCGAAGGGCTCGATGGTCAGGCGATAGCGGCCCTGGTGTTTGAGGCACATCAGCAGGTTTACCGGGCATTTGAGCAGGCCCGCCAGCAGCCACGGGCCCTGGGGGAAGGCGGCGTCATGGCCGAGGAAGTCCACGCGCACCGTGCGCCCGCCATGCAGCGGTACGCGGTCGCCGGCAATTGCCAGCCATTCGCCTTCGTCCAGGCGCTGGCTGAGCAGCAGCATGGTGGCCGGGTCCAGCTCGCTGACCTGGATCAGGCGTAAATGGGTCGCGCCGGCTTCGCCCAGCAGGCGGTTGAAACGCTCGGCATGCTTGGTGTGCACCAGCACGTTCATGGTGACGCGTTCGCCGATTTCCGCCAGCGCACGGCACACTTCGAGGTTGCCCAGGTGCGCACCCACCAGCATCTGTCCGCGTTCGCCACGCAGTTGCCCGCGCAATTGCGCCGGGTCGTTGATCTCGATCTGTTCCAGGCGCAGCTTGCCGTTCCAGACGTCGAGCTTGTCGAGCAAGGCGTCGGCAAAGGCCATGAACTGGCCGAAGACTTTGCGCTGGCTCGGACGCAGCTCATCCCGACCGCTCCACTCAGCCAGGCGCTGCTGGTACTGCCAGGCGCTCTGGCGCGCCGTGCGGCCGAACAGGAAGAAGTACAACACGATGCCGTACAACAGCGGGCTCAGCAGGCGTCGGCCAAGCACCTTGGCGGCGACGGCGGTGAATTTCATCAGCCAGTAGCTGCCGCGCTCCTCGCGATCGGCCCAGTGTTTGCTGCTGTCGCTCATGCCTGCCACCGTCGCCACAGGATCATCGGCGCGCGCACCAGCATGCCGAAGAACAACCGGGTGTGCATGGCCGAAATGCGCACGTTGTCACGGAACAGGCGGAAGTGTGACAGCCCGTCGGCGGGGTAATGCACCTGGGTCGGCAGCCAGCGCATCGGCTGGTTGCGCCAGGCCAGGCGCACCAGGATGTCGGAGTCGAAATCCATGTGTGTGCCGATGTAGGCCGAGTCCATCAGGGCCAGCGTGGGCGCCAGCGGGTATACGCGAAAGCCGCACATCGAGTCGCGAATCTGTAGCGACAGGGTATTGATCCATACCCACACATGGGTCAGGTAGCGCGCATACAAACGAGCCTTGGGCACGCTGTCATCGTATTCGGGGTAGCCACAGATCACGGCCGTGGGGTGCCGGCGTGAGGTGTCGATAAAGCTTTCGACTTCGCGCAGGTCATGTTGGCCGTCGGCGTCCACTTGCAGGGCGTGGGTGAAGCCCAGGCGCGCGGCTTCGCGAAAACCGGCCATGACCGCACTGCCTTTGCCCTGGTTGTTGGGCAGGGTCAGCAGGGTGACGTTATCGAGGTTCGCCAGTTGCGCCAATACCGCCGCGCACGCCGGGTTGCTGCCATCGTCCACCAGCAGACAGGGCAGGCCGCTGTTCAGCAGGCTATGGACCACGGCCGGCACGGCGGCTTCGTGGTTGTAGACCGGGATCAGGGCGCAGGGGTTATGCATGGTGTCCCTCATTGATAGGAAAACACCCTGTGGCGCGCGGGCGCGCCCCCCCCCCCCCCCCCCACAGGAAGCCGATTTGCCACAAAAGCTTATGCATGGGCGGCTTCCAATTGGATCCGGCCGCTGGAGCAGGTGGCGACGCCGTTGCGGTAGGCGAAATACAGCTTGCCGCGTTCCTGGTCGAAGCGCAGGTGCAGTTCGATACAGTCGCCCGGACGCACCAGTTGCTGGAACTTGAGCACTTCCATGCCGGCGAAGGTCGGCGGCAGGTCCAGGCACTGCTGGCCGAGGTTGAATGCCCACTCCACTTGCACCACGCCCGGCAGCACCGGGGTGACCGGGAAGTGGCCGCTGAAATAGGCCAGGTCCGGCGGGACGCTCAGTTGCAAGGTCCATTCGCCATCGACTTCGACGTGTTCCAGCACCTCCGGCGCTTTTGGCCGGGGGGCCAGCAGCAGTGCTTCGACATCCGCCTGGGGCAGCTTGCCTTGGCTGTTCAGTGGCAACTGGCGCAGCAAGCGCCAGCGCCGAGGCAGGGCCAGGGCTTCGCAGTGTTGGCTCAGGTGCTGGCGCAGGGTTTGGGTCACGGTGCGTCGGCCCTGGTTGCGCAGGGCATGCAGGCCCTCGGCGCTCAACACCACCAGCGCGCCGAGTGACGCACGGTTTTCCTGGACCACGCCCAGGCGGGTTTCGGTGACCCACGGGTGGGCCATCAGCGCGTGTTCAAGCATGGGCAGGGAGATGCGTTTTTCTTCCAGCTTGACGATGCGGTCCAGGCGGCCGAGCAGTTCGAAGCGGCCATCGGCGTGGATGCGGGCGGCGTCGGCGGTCTGCTCGATATGCCCGGCGGGCAAGTACGGCGAGGCGATGCGCAGGGCGCCGTCGCCGTCCTGGCTCAGCTCGACACCGGCAAACGGCTGCCACGGCTGTGCGCCTTGGCGCCAGGCAATACCACCGGTTTCCGAGCTGCCGAGGATTTCTGTCGGCCATTGCTGCAGGCGATCGTAAAGGCTGCCGGCGGCCTCGATGGGCAGCGCGCCACCGGAAGAGAACACCCGCGACACTTGCCTCAGCGCCGTCCAGTCGAGGTTATCGCCCATGCGCTTGAGCAGCGCCGGGCTGGCGACCCAGGCAAAATGCGCGTGTTCGCGGCTGGCGCGCTGTAAATCCTCGGGGAAGGCCAGTTGGTGGCGCACAAAGGGACGGCCGGCGCACAACGGCCATAGCACCCGGAACAGCAAACCGTAGATATGTTGGGTGGCGACGCTGCCGATGATGCACGCGTCTTCAAGGTCTGGACCCCATAGGGCTTCCAGGGCCTCAACTTCGTTGGCCAGCTGGCGCAGGGTCTTGTCGATGCGCTTGGGTTCGCCGCTGGAACCGGAGGTACACAGGCTCAGTTGGCAAGTGTCCAGATCCAGTGTCGCCGGGTCCAGCGGCGCTTGGTCGAGCGCGTCGAGGTCATCGGCGGCGATCAACCAGGCGTCGACGGCATCGGCCCAGCGTAGGCGGGTTTGCGGTTGCAGGTCGGCGGGCAGCAGCACGCTGGCCCCGGCGCGCCAGGCAGCCAGCAAGGCGACGGCCAATAGGCCGGCATCTTCCAGATGGACAGCCACGCGCTTGATGCCATGTGCCTGCAAACCTGCCGCCAGGCGCAGGGATTGTTCCCACAGCTGGGCGTGATTCATCGCAGGTTCGGTGGTGACCAAACGCTGTTGCAGCGGCTCAAGCAGCAACTGCTCAAGTTTCAACCCATTCATACGCGGCCTCGAACCCTTTGTCGTACCAGCCATTCCACGGCAAACAACAGCCCCATCAGCCCGTAGGCGATCAGGCCGTTGTACAACGTCCACCAGCTCAGCGGCGCCCACAGGGTGAGGGCGGCGGCGAGCAGGCCATTACATAGAAAAAACACACTCCACACCACGGTGACCTGGCGCGTATACACGACGGCGTGGGTTGGCAGCTGAGGGTCGCTCATGCGGGCCAGGCGCTCGACCATCGGCGGGCCGTATTTCAGGCTCAGGCCGAACAGCGTGAGCATGAATGCACTGACCAGGCTCGGGTACCAGCGCAACAGGCGAGGGTTGTCGAACCAGGCCAGCAGCAGGCAAAACACGATGACCGCCACGGCCATCCAGCGGCTACCGGGGCGCCGTGCAGCGGTCAGCGCGCGCAACAGCCACAGGCTGCCCAGCAGCAAGCCAAATTGCCACGGCGCAAAGTGCTCGGTGCCGTAATACACGGCAAAAGGGTACAGCAGCCCCGCCAACAACAGGCCAAGGCTAATCAACCGGCTCATGCGGCCGGCTGGACCAGACGGTACACCGCCTCAACCACATCGTTCACGGTGCGTACTGCCTTGAATTCCTCAGCGGCGATCTTCTTGCCGGTCTGGCGCTTGATATGGTCGATCAGGTCCACGGCGTCGATGCTGTCGATTTCCAGGTCCTGGTACAGGTTGGCGTCGAGGGTGACGCGTTCCGGGGGCAGTTCAAACAGTTCCACCAAGGCATCGCGCAGGGTGTTGAAAATATCGTCACGAGTTTGCATGGTCCGGTCTCAAGCTGCCTGTCTGGCCGTGACGAACGCCGCAAGGCTGGCCACGTTGGTGAAGTGATTGCGGGTGTCCTTGGCGTCGGCATCGATTTTTATGCCGTACTTTTTCTGGATCGCCAGGCCCAATTCCAGGGCGTCTACCGAATCCAGGCCGAGGCCTTCGCCGAACAGGGTTTGATCGTTTCCGATGTCGTCGGCGCTGATGTCTTCCAGGCCCAGGGCCTCGATGATCAGCACCTTTATGTCGTGCTCAAGGCTGTGTTGGTCGCTCATCTTCGGCGAGCTCCTTAATAAAATAGTGATGCAGGTAATCGTTGAGCTTGCGTGAAGCCTGGGGCGCGGGCCCGAGTGCGGCAAACGCCTGTGGTTCTATATCGGCCCCTACCCGCAAACTGAAGTGCACGCGGCGTTTTGGGATGCGATACCAGGGTTCGGCCTTGGTCAGGGTGGTGGGGCTGACCTTGATCACCACGGGGGTGATGATTGTCGCACCGCGCAGCGCAATGGCGGCGGCGCCGCGATGAAAGGCAGGCGCCGAGCCAGGGGTGGTGCGGGTGCCTTCGGGAAAAATGATCAGGGTCTGGCCGCCGCGCAGGGCATCGGCAGCGGCATCGAGCATTTCGCTGCTGCCGTCGTTGCTGATATAGCCCGCATCGCGCACCGGCCCACGGGTGAAGGGGTTCTGCCACAGGCTTTGCTTGACCACGCAGTTGGCCTGGCGCACCAGGCCGATCAAAAACACCACGTCGATCAGCGATGGGTGGTTGGCGATGATCATCTGGCCTGGGCGCCCGAGGTTTTCCGCACCTTCGACGCTGTAGGTCAGCACGCCGGCGCGCTGCATCACTCGGATAAAGAACCAGAACAGCTTGCTGATGGTATGGCGGGCGCGGCGTTGGTGTTTTTCGGCGCTTCCCGGCAGGCACGCGAGCAACGGGAACACCAGTAAACGCAGGCACAGGCCGCCCACTCCGAACAGCGCGAAGCTGGCGGCGGTGGCGAGCAGGCGCCAGTAGTAGGCGTCCCGTGGTTTGTCGGTCAGGGCTTGCGTTGCCAGTTCCATACGCGGTTCTTCCAGGCATGTTGGCAGGCGACCTGTTCAGTGAGCAGGGTGCGCAGCAGGTTCAGGGCATGGGGCCACTGGGTTTGAGTGGGTTGGACAGTGCCGCGGGTAAGTTCCAGTTGCCACTCGTCGCCTGGGGTCAGCAGCAGGCCGAGGGCATAGGGGAACGGCACGTCCGCGATCCAGTCGGCATAGGCTTCAGGCGGCTGTTCTTCGGTAATCACCAGCAACACGGCCGGGGCGCCTTCATTGAGCAGGGCGGCGGCTTCGAGCAGGCCGTGTTCCAGGCCGTCGCCAGCGGCAGCAAGGGCCGTCATCTCGCTGGTTTCATTGCGTAGGATCGACCACAGGCCAATCACTGCGTTATGTACCGACAGGCTGAACTGGGTCGGCGACAGCGGCTGGTCATTGGCCAGGTCGCTGAGGATGTCGAGGGTGCGCGGGGTTTCGCCGTGACGCGAAATAAACACCAGGGGCAGGTCTTGCCGGCCCTCGGCCAGCGGCCAACCCACGCTGAACGCCATGCGTGCCAGGCGGCTGAGGCGGCGGCGCTGCATGGCGGGCAAGAACGATACGTCGGGGCTGGCTTCGCTGGCGGGCAGCAACACCGGGGCCCGGCACCAGGCGTACCAGTCGTCCGCGCTGTCCAGGCCAGGAGCCCAGGCACGCCATTGGGCGATGTTGAAGTTGATCACTGAGAAGTTATCCCGCCCCTGCGGGCTTCCATGTGCGGCCATTGGCCGAGTTTACCGGGACGGTGAGCAAGAGCCGAATGGCGCGCATTATCCGGGTGCTGTGGGGTTCTAGCAAACTTTGGTAAAGAATTGTTCACGGCTGATTACAAAATTTGCGGAGAGATTTACAGATTGTCCTTTACCGCAGGACGAATTGGATTGTCGGACCCTTCCTATTCGTTTGTACGCGATGAGCCATGGCTCGCGGTTAATGCAGCCGTGCATGGATGAACGAGGTAGCGAACAGGCGCTTTTGCCCTCTACACTCGGACATTCATTGATACACGGAGGTTTTTCCATGCGGCGCGTGGTGTTCAATCAGAAAGGCGGCGTTGGCAAGTCCAGTATCGCCTGCAACCTGGCGGCGGTCAGCGCCAGTGAAGGCTATCGAACCCTGTTGGTGGACCTCGATGCACAAGCCAACTCCACCCAGTACCTTACCGGGCTGACCGGCGACGATATCCCGATGGGCATTGCCGAATTCTTCAAGCAAACCCTGTCTTCCGGGCCTTTTTCCAAGAAAAACCGCGTGGATATCTACGAGACACCGTTCGACAACCTGCATGTGATCACGGCCACCGCAGAGTTGGCGGATTTGCAGCCCAAGCTCGAGGCCAAGCACAAGATCAACAAGCTGCGAAAGCTGCTGGATGAATTGAGCGAGGATTACGACCGGATTTACCTGGATACCCCGCCGGCATTGAATTTTTATGCGGTTTCGGCGCTGATTGCCGCTGATCGTGTATTGATCCCCTTCGATTGCGACAGTTTTTCGCGCCAGGCGTTGTATGGCCTGCTGGCGGAAATCGAAGAGTTGAAGGAGGACCACAACGAGGGGTTGGAAGTGGAAGGCATCGTAGTCAACCAGTTCCAGGCCCGGGCGAGCCTGCCGCAGCAGATGCTCGATGAGTTGATGGCCGAAGGCTTGCCGGTGTTGCCGGTGTACCTGGCCAGCTCAGTGCGCATGCGTGAGTCGCACCAGCAGAACAAGCCGCTGATCCACCTGTACCCACGGCATAAGCTCACTCTGCAATTCGTGGAGCTGCACAACCTGCTGGAAAATGCCTGACCTCAAGCGCTACCCGGACCCAATGTGGGAGCGGGCAAGCCCGAATGCCAGTCAGTTAAGCGTACATCGCCTTCTGTAGGAGCGAGGGGGACGCCTAGTTCTTGCTCGCGAAAAACTCACAGACGCCGCATTCACTCAGGAAACACGCGTTATCGTTGACGTTTTTCGCGAGCAAGCTCGCTCCTACAAAAAAACTTAACTGACTGGCATTCGGGTTACACCCCCTGGCTACGCAACCAACTCATCAACTGCGGCAACGGAAAGGCGCCGCTCTGGCGCGCCACTTCGCGGCCGTTCTTGAACAGAATCAAACTGGGGATCGAACGAATCCCCAACTGCGCCGACAGCTGCTGATTAGCCTCACTGTCCAGCTTGGCCAGCCGGCACTTGCCCGCCAGCTGCGCGGCCGCCTGTTCGAATACCGGCGCGAAGGATTTACACGGCCCACACCAATCGGCCCACACATCCACCAGCAACGGCAAATCGCCCTTGATCTGGCTGGCGTAGTCGCCTTGCTTCAGCTCGAAAGGCTTGCTCAGTAGAACCGGCTGCTTGCAGCGCCCACATTTGGGCGTATCCCCCAGGCGCTCTCCGGGGATGCGGTTGAGGCCGTTGCAATGGGGGCAGGGGATAACGAGAGGTTCGGACATGGTGGCGCTCCGTGGATGTGGCCAATGCTCCCTATCTGGAGTCAGGTAGCCGTTTTATCAAGCTCGAGGGCGACGACGCATGCGCTAACAGATTCGCAAATGTCGATTGGCGCATGCCTATCTAGGCTGGGAGTGCTTGTTCGAAACAGCACCATTGGTCCGTTCGGCGCCATAGCAAATTGCGATAGTCGCGGTTCGGGTTTAACCTCCATAGCAATATGCGATAGGGATGTTGCATGCGCGTAATCAGTGCGAAACAAATCCGCAATGCCAAAGTGAAGTGGCCTCATTCAGCCTGTGCTTTGGATGCGTGGTATCGGAAGGTCAAAGTCCTCAATCCAGAAGACTTCGCGGCGTTGAAATCGATTTTTCCGGCCGTGGATAAAGTGGGGGCGTTACACGTCTTCAACATAGGTGGTAACAAGCTGCGCCTCATTGCGATTGTGCGCTACCGAATGCAGCGGCTCTATATTCGACATGTGCTGGACCATCGGGAATACGACAAGGGTAATTGGAAGGAGTGAGTGGAAATGAGTGTGCTGATCGAGCAGGTGGCCGAGCATTGGCAATTCGTGTCGCCCCTGTTGCGCAAGCCCAAAACCGAGGCTGACTACGATGTGCTGGTGGAGGCGCTCGACGAATTGCTGGATATCGTAGGGGAAGACGAAGCTCACCCGTTGATGGGCGTGGTCGATATCATCGGTGACTGGGTCGAGGCTTATGACTTGGAGCATTGGCCAGTGCCAGAGGCCAGCGGTGTCGACGTATTGCGATCCCTGATGCAGGAGCATGGTTTGACGCAGAGTGATTTGCCAGGTGTTGGCGCTCAATCGGTTGTCTCGGAAATCCTCAGTGGAAAACGCCAGCTCAACGTTCGGCAGATTCGTTGGCTGGCGGATTATTTCAAGGTGCCGGTCGATATGTTCATCTAACCGCGAGCATGGCGCGTATCACGACGAACAGCTGATCTCCAGATGCTTGCCCCAATCCGGCGGCCGCTGCGCGTACTGTTCCATCCCCGCCTGTTCCTCGAACGGCTTGGAAAGCACCTCGTGCAAGCGCCGTACTTCGCTGTAATCGCCTGACTCGGCGGCGGTGATGGCGTTTTGTGCGAGGTAGTTGCGCAGGATGTACAGCGGGTTCACCGCGTGCATTCGCGCACGGCGCTGTTCTTCGGTGCCGTCCCCCTCCCGTTCGACACGGGCCTGGTACAGCTCGGCCCAGGCATCAAACCCGGCTCTATCGACGAAATCATCGCGCAACCGCGTCACGGCCAACGCTGCCGATTCATCCCCCAGCCGTCGGAAGAACAGCGTGTAGTCCACGCCGCTGTTCTGCATCAGCTTGAGCAAACGCTCCACCAGTTTCTGATCATCGTCTTCAGCAGTGGTCAGCCCCAAACGACGACGCATCAAATCCAGGTAGTGCGCCTGGTACAACGGCAGGTACAGGCCCAGGGCTTCCTTCAAGGCATCGACGCTGATAAACGGCGTCAGTGCCTGGGCCAGCGCGCTGAGGTTCCACTGGCCAATCGGCACCTGGTTGCTGAAGGAGTAGCGTCCTTCGTGATCGGAGTGGTTGCAGATGAAGTGCGCGTCGAAATCATCCAGAAACGCAAACGGCCCGAAGTCGAAGGTGATGCCGAGGATCGACATGTTGTCGGTGTTCATCACCCCATGGCAAAAACCATACGCCTGCCATTTGGCGATCAGTTCTGCATTGCGTTCGACGATTTCGCGGAACATCGCCAGATACGGTTCGGGCTGTTCGCGGCACTCGGGGTAGTGCAGGTTCAACACGTGTTCGGCCAGTTCAGCCTGCTGTTCGGGCTTCTTGGTGTAATAAAAATATTCGAAATGACCAAAACGGATATGGCTGCGGGCCAGGCGCAGGACCATGGCCCCGCGTTCCTGCTTCTCACGCCACACCGGGGTGCTGGAGCCGATCACGCACAGTGCGCGGCTGCTGGGAATGCCCAGCGCGTGCAGCGCTTCAGAGGCGAGAAACTCACGAATCGAAGAGCGCAGCACGGCGCGGCCGTCGCCCATGCGCGAGTAAGGCGTCTGCCCGGCGCCCTTGAGGTGCAGGTCCCAATGCTCGCCGGCGGCGTTGTACACCTCGCCCAGCAGCAACCCACGGCCATCGCCCAATTGTGGGTTGTAGGAGCCGAACTGGTGCCCGGAGTAGACCATCGCCCGCGGTTCCGCCTCGGCCCATAGCTTGTGCCCGCCAAACAGCTCGGCGAATACCGGGGTTTCGGCCACCGTCGGGTCGAGGTCGAGCAGGGCCATGGCGGCATCGCTCGCCACGACCAGGCGTGGTTCGTCGAGGGGTTCAGGCAATACGTGGGTCGAGAACGCGTCGCCCAGGCGTGCGAAGCGGTTGTCGAAGGTCAGTTCGTCGAGGGCTTTCACCGGCCATCTCCAGCAGAATGTCCGAGCATTCTGCTGGGGATAGGCGGTTTAGTCGAGCTTGGAGGGTGGCGGCTCGGGGGCATCCGCCACTTTGCCCGGTGGTGGCTCCGGGGTATCCGGGGATTCGACCGGACCGACGATGGTCCTGTTTTCGTCTTCTACCGGCACCAGCTTGTACTCCTGGCCGTGGAGGTTTTTCAGGTAGACCTCCATCTGCCGGAACGAGATGTTGATGTGGTGGTTCTTGAACTCGCGGTTGATAAAGCGGTTCACCTCGTCGATCACCGGGTTGCGGTCGCCCAGGTCGCGCACGTGCATGCGCAATTCGTGGTCGAGGGTGCTTTCACCGAAGTTGAGGAAGTAAACATGGGGTTCCGGTTCCTTCAGCACCCGTGGGTTTTCTCGCGCAGCCTTGAGCAGCAATTCCTTCACCAGGTCCAGGTCGGAGCCGTAGTCCACCCCCAGTTTGAGGGTGACTCGGGTGATGGTGTCGGTCAGCGACCAGTTGATCAATTGCCCGGTGATGAAGGTCTTGTTCGGGACAATGATGTCCTTGCGGTCGAAGTCGGTGATGGTGGTCGCGCGGATGCGGATCTTGCTCACGGTGCCCGACAGGTTGCCGATGGTGATGGTGTCGCCGATCCGTACCGGGCGTTCGAACAGGATCATGATGCCGGAGATAAAGTTGGCGAAGATCTCCTGCATGCCGAAGCCCAGGCCCACCGACAGCGCGGCGACCAGCCATTGCAACTTGTCCCAGCTCACACCGAGGGTGGACAGGGTCGAGACAAAGCCGACGCCGGCAATCACATACGACAGCAACGTGGTGGTGGCGTAGGCGCTGCCCTGGGCCAGGTCCAGCTTGGACAGCACCAGCACCTCCAGCAAGCCGGGCAGGTTGCGCGCCAGGGCGAAGGTGATGCCGATGATGATCAGCGCGCCGAGCAGGTCGCCGATGCTGATTGGCACCATGCTGATATTGGCGCCGGTGCCGCTGGTGTATTCGTAGAGGGTGACGTTGTCCAGGTAGGAGAACACCGAGATCAGGTCTGACCACACCCAGTACAGCGCCGCGATGAAGCCGCCGAGCAAGGCCAGGCGGATCAGGCGCATCGATTGTTCGTTGACCTGCTCGATGTCCAGGGTCGGTTCTTCGATCACCGCCTCGCCGTCGCCGGCTTCCTTGGCTGCTTGGCGCTTGGCCAGGGCGCGGGAGTAGGCCAGGCGCCGTGCGGCAACGCCCAGGCCGCGTACGAAGGTGGCTTCGATGACCAGCCAGAGCATCAGCAGGTACAGGGTATTGATCAACCGGTCACTGAGCTTGAGCGCGGTGTAGTAGTAGCCGAAGCACACGGCGATGAACAGGGCGATGGGCAGCGCGGTAAACACCAGGCCCATGGCTTTGCGAAACAGCGAGGCTTTTTCGTGGGTCGGGCTGTGTAACAGCAGGCGCCCCAGTAGCCAGGCCATCAGCGCATAGCACAACAGCACCACGCCAATGCCCAGCACGTCGTCGGCCAGCGCTGCCGGTTGATGTTCGGCAATCGCCACCACGGCCACCAGGGCCAGAACCACCAGCCCGAGCTTGCGCACCCAGCCTTGCAGGAATTCGACCTGGGGTTTTTCCCAGCGGAAGTGCAACTCCGCCACGCCGCCCGGCGCCAGGATGCGGTAGGCGGTGTAGAACACCAGCCACGCCTGGGCGATCTGCAACAGTGCCGCGCCGAGGTTGGCGTTTTGCCCACGGGCGTCGATCTGCAGTGCATAGCCGCACAGCGCCAGGCCCAGGGCCACCGGCATCGCCAGCAGGATGTTCACCAGGATCGCCTGTGGTGTGTGCCACTGGCTGTCGCGCTTGAAGTGGCCGATATCCAGGTGGACCTTTTTCAGGCGGGCGTACAGGGCGTTACGTCGCCACAGCAGGGCGCCGATCAACAGCAGGAGCGGCAGGAACAGCAGGGGGCGCTGGGTCAGGCCATCGTACAGTTCGCTGACGCTGGAGGCCCAAGGCAGGCTGGTGACTTGCTTGCTCAGGTGCGCCGGTACGGTTTCCAGCCATTCGGTGTCCAGCGGCTTGTTGCTGGGGATCCAGAACATCTGCTCGTCCAACGTCGCACGCAGGGTGGTGGCGGTGCTGAGCAGTTGTTTCTGGTTCAGTTGCAGGGTGATCGATTCGTTAAGCAGTGCGCTCAGTTCTCGGCTCAGGCGCTCCAGCAGGTCGCTGCGGGTGATCGCCAGTTCCAGCAGGGTGCGGCGCAGTTGCGGGGTGATATCGTCCGGCGGCTGGTTGGCCAGCAGGTTGTCTACGTAGGTGCTGGGGGAACTGATCAGCTCGCGCTGCTGGTTGACCTCGAACTGATACAGGCGAATGTTGGCGATATCGTCCGCCAGGTCGCGGTCTACCGTGAGGCGTGGCAGTGCCTGTTTTTGCTTGTAGAGGATCTTGGAGAGCAGCAGGCTGCCCTTGAGGACGTTGATCTGTTCATCCAGCGCCGAGTCGCTCTGGGTCACGGTGTCCAGTTGCTGCTTGGTCTGCAGGTTTTTCTGGGTCAGGTCGTTGAGGCGGTCGGTGCTTTTGAGCAGGTAATCGGACAGCTTCAGGTTGGCCGCGCTTTCCGTGGCCAGCAGGCTGCTGCCACCGGCTTTCTGCGCTTCGATCGATTGTTGGGTAACGGTCTGTTGGGACTGGGCCAGGCGTTTCTGGTTGATCAGGGTTTGCAGGTCCTGGATCTCTTGTTCCAGGCGCGCGGTCTTTTCGACTACCAGGTCGTGCTGGCTGTTGCCCAGGTCTTGCAGTTGGCTGTTGCCGGCCAGTTCCTGGCGGCGCAGGGGGATCAACGCGTTCAGGGCGGCGAGTTCGGCGTTCAACTGGTTGCGCTGGTCGCTGCTGAGGGTCTTGCCATTGTCCTTGCCGGCCTTGAGGGTCGAATTGATCTGCTGGATGCGCGTCTGGCTGTTGCTGATTTCGGTCTGGGCGCGCTCGGGGCGGGTCTGGGCGGCAATGGTCAGGCTGTTGGCTTCGGCCAGGTCTTTTTGCAGGTCGCCTTGCTGGGTGGTGCGCTGCACCAGCAATTGCTCCAGTTGCGGCACCGGCAGCGAGGCGTAGCGCTGGGCTACCGGAATGACCTTGGTGGCCTTGAGCCGGGTCAGTTCGCGCTGGTTCTCGCTGGTCTGGCGCGGCGCGTCTTCCAGTTGGCGCTTGAGGTCCGCCAGGCGCTGTTCGTAATCCTGTTTGTTACCCAGGTAGGTCAGGGTCTGTTGCAGGATCGACTGCAGCGCCTTCATGTCGGCGTCGGGCAGCTTGCGATCAGGCAGCTTGTCCAGGGTTTGCTGGATGGCGTCGGCGCTGGGTGGGTCGGCGGCATATACGCTGCCGACACAAAGAGTCAGGCCCAGCAGGGCAGTGGCGAGAAAAGTGCGCAGGGTTAGCATAGAGACCGGTCGAGCAAGGTGAAGAATCAGGGGCGTTGTCGCCCCGCAGTTTAGAGGAAGAGTCCGGGGCCCGGGCGACTTCCTTCGGGGAATCTGACGCCGACTTTGCCAATCTTGTTCCCGTCCATGACCGCGACGGTCCAGATGGTGTTGTTCCACTCCACCTGGTCGCCGACCACGGGCGCACCGCCGACTTTCTGGGTGATGAAGCGGCTCAGTGGCATGTCCGGGTCGATACCTTCCAGCTTGAGGCCGTACAGGGCGGAAACCGCGCCCAGCTGGGCGTCGCCCTCGAGGACGAAGTCGCCGAAAAAGCGCAGATCCAAGCCGCGTTGCGGCGCCTGGCTGAACAGTTTGCCCAGGGCCGGCAGGTTGTGTTCGTGGCCGATCACGCAGAGCAGATCGCCGACTTCCAACACCGTACTACCCGACGGGTGGAGCAGTTGCTGGCCACGGAACAGCGCGGCGATCCGTGTGCCTTCGGGCATTTTCAGTTCGCGCAGGGCGGCGCCGATGCACCATTTCTCTGCGCCGAGGCGGTAGACGAACAGCTCCCACTCGCTGGTGACGTGGACTTCCAGGGCCGCCCGGGAAATCGGTGCGGGCTCCGGCGGTACGGTCACTTTCAGCAGCTTGGCCACCCACGGCAGGCTGGTGCCCTGTACCAGCAGCGAGACCAGCACGATAAAGAACGCCAGGTTGAAGTACAGCTGCGCATGGGGCAGGCCGGCCATCAGCGGGAACACCGCCAGGATGATCGGCACCGCGCCGCGCAGGCCGACCCAGGCGATAAAGGCTTTTTCGCGGCCGTGGAACGCCTTGAACGGCAGCAGGCCGACCATCACCGACAATGGCCGCGCAAACAGGATCATCCACAGTGCCAGGCCTAGGGCCGGCAGGGCGATGGGCAGCAGGTCATGGGGCGTGACCAGCAACCCCAGCACCAGGAACATGCCGATCTGGGCCAGCCAGGCCATGCCGTCGAGCATATGCAAAATGCCATGGCGGCTGCGCACCGGGCGGTTGCCGATCACCAGGCCGCACAGGTACACCGCGAGGAAGCCGCTGCCGTGCAGGGCGTTGGTCAGGGCGAATACCACCAGGCCGCCGGCGATCACCAGGATCGGATAGAGGCCGGTGGCCAGGTTGATGCGGTTGACCATTTGCAGCATCAGCCAGCCGCCGCCGAGGCCGATGAGGCCGCCGATGCCGAACTCGCGGATCAGGTGGGTCAGCAGGCTCCAGTGCAGGCCGGTCTGGCCGCTGGCAAGCATGTCGATCAGGGTGACGGTGAGGAACACTGCCATCGGGTCGTTGCTGCCGGATTCGATTTCCAGGCTGGCGGTGACCCGTTCGTTGAGGCCCTTGCCGCCGAGCAGCGAGAACACCGCGGCGGCGTCGGTGGAGCCGACGATGGCGCCGATCAGCAGGCCCTGGATGATATTGAGGTTGAACAGCCAGGCGGCGGCCATGCCGGTGAGGCCGGTGGTAATCAACACCCCCACCGTGGCCAGCGATAGCGCCGGCCAGAGCGCCACGCGAAAACTCGCCACCCGCGTGCGCAAGCCGCCGTCGAGCAGGATTACGGCCAACGCGAGGTTGCCCACCAGGTAGGCGGTCGGGTAGTTATCGAAGATGATACCGCCGCCGTCGACGCCGGCGACCATGCCCACGGCCAGGATGATCACCAGGATCGGGATGCCCAGGCGGGACGACAGGGAACTCACCAGAATGCTTGCACCCACCAGCAACGCGCCGATCAAGAACAGGCTGTTGATGGTCGTCGCATTCAAAGGCAGTACTCCATGAGCATATAAGACGGGCACAAACTGACCATGCAGTCTACGTGCCAGCGATTCTAACCTGTTGAATTGCCGCGCTGTCAAAAAGCTTTTTCTGATTCATATGGATCCAAATGTGGGAGGGGGCTTGCCCCCGATTACGCTGTATCAGAATCAGATGTGCTGATTGACACACTGCTATCGGGGGCAAGCCCCTCCCACCTTCTTGACCCAGTTGTATCAGTTAGAGGCGGAAGCGCCCGACCATCCCGTTCAAATCCACCGCCAGGCGCGACAGCTCACCGCTCGCCGCACTGGTCTGGCTGGCGCCGGTTGCCGATTGCACCGACAAGTCGCGGATATTCACCAGGTTGCGGTCCACTTCCCGCGCCACCTGGGCCTGTTCTTCCGCCGCGCTGGCGATGACCAGGTTGCGCTCGTTGATCTCGATGATCGCCGTGTTGATGGTGTCCAACGACATACCTGCGCCTTTGGCGATGTTCAGCGTCGATTCCGCGCGCTCGGTGCTGTTACGCATCGAGTCCACGGCGTGCTCGGTGCCGGCCTGGATGCTGCCGATCATGCGCTCGATTTCGCTGGTGGATTGTTGGGTGCGATGGGCCAGGGCCCGCACTTCATCGGCCACCACGGCAAAACCGCGGCCGGCTTCGCCCGCCCGCGCCGCTTCAATCGCCGCGTTCAGGGCCAGCAGGTTGGTCTGGTCGGCCAGGCCGCGAATCACGTCGAGTACCTTGCCGATATCACGGGACTCATTGGCCAGCTCGCCAATCAGCGTGGCAGTGGCTTGCACGTCGCCACTCATGCGCTCGATGGCGCTGACGGTTTCCTGTACCAGGTCGCGGCCGTCACCGGCAGAGGTGGTGGCGTTGCGCGAGGCCTCGGAGGTGCTCACCGCATTGCGTGCGACTTCCTCGACGGCGCTGGTCATCTCGTTGACGGCGGTGGCGGCTTGTTCGATTTCGTTGTTTTGCTGGGTCAGGCCGCGAGCGCTTTCATCCGTGACCGCGTTCAGTTCTTCCGCGGCAGAAGCCAACTGGGTGGCCGAGCCGGCGATGCGTTGCAAGGTGTCGCGCAGTTTGTCCTGCATCTTCGTCATCGCCGCCAGCAGGCGACCGGCCTCGTCGTTGCCGTCGACCTTGATCGGCCGCGTGAGGTTGCCTTCGGCGATCTCTTCCGCGGCATCCAGGGCCTGGGAAATCGGCACGGTGATGCTGCGGGTCAACAGCCAGGCGAACAACAACGTCAGCGCGGTGGCGATCACCAGCAGGCCCACCACCAGGTCAAAGGCCAGGTTGTACTGGTCTTCGGCTTGTTGGTTGGTGGCCAGGGCCATCTTGTTATTAATCTCCAGCAGGCGCGTGAGTACCGCGTTGACCTGCTCGGAGTTGCTCAGCAATTCGGTGTTGAGCAGGCTGCGCAATTCCTCCATCTGGTTGGCGCGCGACAAGCTCTTCATGCGCTCTTCGATCTGATGGTATTGGCTGAGCAAACGTACGTACTCGTCGTAGGTCGAGCGTTCCTCGCTGCTGTCGATCAGTTTTTCGTAGACACCCTGTGCCGTGCGAATCTGCTGGTTGCGCAGGTCAAAGGCTTCCAGGGTCTTTTGCTGCACATCCGGTTCGCGGTTGGTCAGCAAGCGGTATGACAGCACCCGCAGGCGCAGGGTCAGTTGGGTGAATTCATCAAGGGCGCGAATGCTCGGCACGCTGGACAGGGTGATGTCTTCCGCGGCGCCACGGATCTTGCTCATCTGGTTCAGGGCGAATACACCGAGAAACAACATAAGTGCACCAATCAACGCGAAGCCTAGGAAGGCGCGCGGCGCGATATTCATATTACGAAGAGACATGCTGGAGTCCTGGGGGAGGAGCGCGATCCATGCGGCCATGAGACGGGGTGTGCATCGCGTATCGGCCGTACGACTAAAGTCTAAAGGGGCGTGCGCTTTTGTCGCATCTGACGAGGGGTTGCACCGATTCCGGAACCAGATGGGGTAAATGCAGTCACTAAGGCTCGAAAGTGCGGCCCGGCCCTTAACTATCGGGCTGCGCGCCGGGGATAACCCTGGCATCCGAGGTGAATTTTCTTTATCGTCACCGCCCTTTTAAAAAGCCAGAGAAATCAAAATGTTAGAAGCATCCCTCAGCCAACTGGAACAACTGGTCAGCGACCTGGTACAGCAGAATCAAGACCTGCTGGGCAGCAACGAGGCCCTCAAGGCCGAACTGGCCCGCGCCAAGGATGAGAACGACAGCCTGCAACTGAACCTGATGGAGCAGGAAGAAAAGCACGGTGCCACCGCCGCGCGCATTCAAGCACTGGTTGAACGCGTGAGCGCAGGGCCTGTCAGCGCATGAACCAAGGGATAAAGGTCGTTTCGATTCTCGGAGAGGATTACTCGATCAAGGCACCGGCCGGGGAAGACCAAACCCTGATGCACGCCGTGACGATGCTCAAGGCCTCCCTGGCCACCACCAAGAAAAAGTACCCGACCCTCATCGGTGACAAATTACTGGTGCTGGCCGCGCTGAACCTGTGCGCCGAGCAGATCGAAATGCAGCAGCGTCACCAGCAGGAACTCGACCGTTACCAAGAGCAAGTCAGCGCCACGGTCGAGGTGATTTCGAAGGCGATCGGGCAGCCTTGATACTGCCGTTGAACCGATGGCTGCATGCCAGGCGGTATCTAACCGCAAACTCGGCGATACGCTCCCATCTACCGGGAGCGTATGCCTGCTGAACATGGGCGCGTCGCTTTTGAATGTTCAGCCTTAACCCAGGTAATAGCCGATCGTCAGTCGGCCCCCTGACATAGGGCGATAGTATTTTCGAAGCACGGACGCTGTTTGGTTTGATCTGTCGGTCAAGCGATCGCCAATAGCAATGGGGAACATGTACGCGGGGTTGTGTTCTGTCCCTGGTACTTCCGGGAACGCGCGATCATTTTTGACAGTAAAGACCACTTCGACTTTGCGCGCCGAGGCGGGCTCTGTTGTCGCTTTTTCTGCAAATACGGCTTCGACGGTGTAGCGGTTTTTCTCGTCGCCCACGTCAGGCAGCAGCTTGTATGTTTTGTCGGTGCAAACGTAGGTCTTGTCTACGATCCACTCCTCACCGACTCTGATCAAAACATCTTCCGGGGCATCACCGACATAGCTGGATGTGCCGATGTTTTCTTGTTGAAGCATGATTTTCGTTTTCATTGATGTTGATCCTAGGCGTAGTCGCGCTGCAGAAAAAACTGCACTTATCCCGAATACGGCAAGACAACGTTCAGGGCATACGATTCTATCTGCCTCTCGTGTGATCAACACCTGTCAACCTTGACAGGTGCTTAGTACCATTTGTCCTGCATGTTCAGGCAGGTGTCATCCCTGTCCTCCAGCAGGCGCAATTCGTGATGACAACCCGGCACCTCCCACGTCAGGAAATATCGCGCGGCCTGGAGCTTGCCTTTATAGAAGTCGACATCCGCTGCATTGCCCTTGGCCAACCCTTCCTCGGCGCGAATCGCCTGTTCCAGCCAGCGCCAACCGATCACCGTGTGCCCGAATACCTTCAGGTACAGCGCCGAGTTCGCCAGGCTGCTGTTGACCTTGCCTTGGGCGAGATCGGTCAGCAGGCCAATCGTGACGCTTTGCAGGCGGGCCACCAGGTGTTCCAGCGGTTCCCTCAGGGCGGTCAGCGAAGGGTATTTCTGCGCGCGTGCGCCGGTCTCGGCGATCAAGCGAATCAACTGTTTTAGACCAGCGCCGCCGTTCTGTGCGAGCTTGCGCCCGAGCAAATCCAGGGACTGGATGCCGTGGGTGCCTTCGTGGATCGGGTTCAGGCGGTTGTCGCGGTAGTACTGTTCCACGGGGTATTCACGGGTGTAACCGTGGCCGCCGAGGATCTGGATCGCCAGCTCGTTGGCCTTCAGGCAGAACTCCGAAGGCCAGGATTTGACGATGGGGGTGAGCAGGTCCAGCAGTTCGTGGGCTTGCCGGCGTTCGATGTCGGTGGCCAGGGTGGTGGTGTCATCGAACAGCCGCGCGGCATATAGGCCCAGGTCGAAGGCGCCTTCGACGTAGGCTTTCTGGGTCAGCAACATGCGCTTGATATCGGCGTGCTGGATGATGGACACCGGTGCAGTGGTCGGGTCCTTGCTGTCCGGCAGGCGGCCTTGGGGGCGTTCGCGGGCGTACTCCAACGAGTAGAGGTAACCGGCGTAGCCGAGCATCACCGCGCCCATGCCCACGCCGATACGTGCTTCGTTCATCATCTGGAACATGCAGCTCAGGCCCTGGTGGGGTTTGCCCACCAGGTAGCCGACGCAGTGGCCGTTATCGCCGAAATTCAGCGCTGTGGACGTGGTGCCGCGCCAACCCATCTTGTGGAACAGCCCGGCCAGCAACACATCGTTGCGCGCCCCCAGGCTGCCGTCGTCGTTGACGAGGAATTTGGGCACGATAAACAGCGAAATGCCCTTCACCCCGGCTGGTGCGTCCGGCAACTTGGCCAACACCATGTGCACAATGTTTTCCGACAGCGGATGGTCGCCGCCGGAGATGAAGATCTTGTTGCCCTTGAGGCGATAGCTGCCGTCGGCCGCAGGCTCCGCGCGGGTTCGGATATCTGATAGGGAGGAGCCGGCATGGGGTTCGGTCAGCGCCATGGTGCCGAAGAAGCGGCCCTCGATCATCGGCTGCAGGAAGCGTTGTTTCTGCTCCTCGGTGCCGAAGCTTTCGATCAGGTTGGCTGCGCCCATGGTCAGGAACGGGTAGGAAGTAGAGGCAGCGTTGGCGGCTTGGAAGTGGGCGAAACAGGCCTGGGACAGCAGGGTGGGCAGCTGCATGCCGCCGGCTTCAAAACTGCGCGCAGCATTGAGGAAGCCGGCTTCCAGAAAGGCATCCACGGCGGGTTTCACTTCTGGAATCAGAATTGCCTTGCCGTCTTCGTAGCGCGGTTCGTTTTCGTCGTTTTTGCGGTTGTGCGGCGCGAAGTACTTTTCCGCGATGCTGCGCGCGGTGCTGATCGCGGCGTCGAAGGTTTCGCGGTTGTGTTCGGCAAACCGCTCGCGCTGGGTCAGGCCCTCGGCGTCGAGGACTTCGTACAGCTCGAAAGCCAGATTGCGGGAACTGAGGAGCGTCTCGGACATGGCGGCTTACCTATATGGAGTAGGCCGGAGTCTAAGTGCGCGAATAGAGGCTGGATAGCAAGATTGATTTGGGTGATGAAGAGGCAGAACGCGGGGAGGGGAATTGAAAGGCGATCAAATGTGGGAGGGGGCTTGCCCCGATAGCAGTGTGTCAGTATCCGATGGACTGACTGATACTCCGCTATCGGGGGCAAGCCCCCTCTCACATGTTGACCGTGTTTCGTCAGGGTTAGCCGATGGTCATCAGGCTGGCGTTGCCGCCCGCCGCAGCGGTGTTGACGCTCAACGCTCGCTCGATCACCAGGCGCTCCAGGGCAATCGCCGTTTCCCCTTGGGACAGACCATGCACGCCGACAATCGCCCCGCCACGCTGGGCCACTTGCTGGCACACCGCACGCAGTTGGTCGGAATCGCCGTGGTGCAGGACCGCGTCGAACACCACTTCGTCTTTGGTCCAGTCCGCCACGCGTTTGATCTTCGCCTGAATCTCCTTCGGCAGGCGTGTGAACACGGCTTTGGTCAGGTCAGTTTCCGGCCATACCGCTGAACCGCCAACGGCCAAGACCGCCGCGAGCTGGGTCAGCAGATCGCCTTCGACTTCCGCCAGGCACAACACGTGCTCGCGAGGCAGGATGGCGTAGCTGTTGCGCTCGCCGGTCGGGCCGGCCAGTTGGCGAGTGATACCGCTTTGCGATTGCGCGGCGAACTGCGTGCACAGGGCGCTCAGTTCGCTGAACTTATGGCTGTCGGCCCAGGTTTTCAGGGCGTTCAGCGGTTGGCTCATGGCGTCGCGCAGGCGCACATCGGGTGCAGTCAGCTTGTCGCCGCGTACGAAGGATTGCTCGATGGCATCCGTAGGACGGGTCGACAGCAGGCGATACAGGTACAACGGGCCACCGGCTTTCGGGCCGGTCCCCGACAGGCCTTCGCCGCCGAATGGCTGTACGCCGACCACGGCCCCGACGATGTTGCGGTTCACATAGACGTTACCGGCATTGACGTTGTCGATCACCTTGGCGATGGTCTCGTCGATGCGGGTATGCACACCCAGGGTCAGACCGTAGCCGGAGGCGTTGATCTGGCCGATGAGCTGATCGATTTCTTTGCGCTTGTAGCGCACCACGTGCAGTACCGGGCCGAAGATTTCCCGTTGCAGCTCGTCGAAGCTTTCCAGCTCGATCAGGGTCGGCATCACGAAGGTGCCGCGCTTGATCTCTTCGCCATCGGCAATCGCCACCTGGTACACATTGCGGCCTTTGTCGCGCATGGCCTGGATATGTTTCTCGATGCCGGCCTTGGCTTCGGCGTCGATCACCGGGCCGATATCCACCGACAGGCGCTCTGGGTTGCCCAGGCGGCATTCCGCCATGGCGCCCTTGAGCATTTCGATCACGCGGTCTGCCGAATCTTCCTGCAGGCACAGGACGCGCAGGGCCGAGCAACGCTGGCCGGCGCTATCAAACGCGGACGACACCACATCGATGACCACTTGTTCGGTCAGCGCCGAGGAGTCGACGATCATTGCGTTCTGGCCGCCGGTTTCGGCGATCAGCGGGATCGGACGACCCTGGGCATCCAGGCGCCCGGCGACGCTGCGTTGCAGCAGGCGCGCGACTTCGGTGGAACCGGTGAACATCACTCCTTTGACGCGATCATCACCGACCAGGCGTGCCCCCACGCTTTCACCCTGGCCTGGCAGCAGTTGCAGCACGCCTTCCGGGATACCGGCTTCGAGCAGGATGCGCACGGCTTGGGCGGCAACCAGTGGGGTCTGTTCGGCAGGCTTGGCCAGCACTGGGTTACCGGCGGCCAGTGCCGCGGCGACTTGGCCGCTGAAGATCGCCAATGGGAAGTTCCATGGGCTGATGCAGACCACCGGGCCCAACGGGCGGTGGGCATCGTTGGTGAAGTCGTTGCGCGCCTGTACCGCGTAGTAGCGCAGGAAGTCCACGGCTTCACGCACTTCGGCGATGGCGTTGGCGAAGGTCTTGCCGGCTTCGCGTGCCAGCAGGCCCATCAGTGGCTGGATCTCGCCTTCCATCAGGTCGGCGGCCCGTTCCAGGATCGCGGCGCGCTCGGCGGGCGGGGTGGCCTGCCAGATCGGGCCGGCGTTGATGGCGCACTGGATCGCGTTATCGACGTCTTCGACGGTGGCTTCCTGTACGTGGCCGACCACATCGCGCAGGTCGGACGGGTTCAATACCGCTGCCGCTGCTTGATTGCTGGCGGCGCATCCGAGCATCGGCGCGGCTTTCCAGTCGTTGTGCGCAGTGGCCAGCAGGGCGCAGGAGAGCGACGCCAAGCGGTGTTCGTTGGCCAGGTCGATACCGGCCGAGTTGGCGCGGTCGCTGCCGTACAGGTCACGCGGCAGCGGGATACGCGGGTGCGGCAGGCCGAAGCCGCCTTCCAGCGTCGCCATCTGCTCGATGCTGGCCACTGGATCGGCCACCAGCTCCTGAATCGAGATCGATTGGTCGGCGATACGGTTGACGAACGAGGTGTTGGCGCCGTTTTCCAGCAGGCGGCGTACCAGGTAGGCCAGCAGTGTTTCGTGGGTGCCGACCGGTGCATAGACGCGGCACGGACGGTTCAGCTTGCCTTCCGACACCTTGCCCACGACCTGTTCGTACAGGGGTTCACCCATGCCATGCAGGCATTGGAACTCGTACTGGCCGGGGTAATAGTTCTGACCGGCGATATGGTAGATGGCCGACAGCGTATGGGCGTTGTGCGTGGCGAACTGAGGGTAGATGGCTTCCGGCACCGACAGCAGTTTGCGTGCACAGGCAATGTAGGAAACGTCGGTGTACACCTTGCGTGTGTATACCGGGTAGCCTTCCAGGCCTTCGACCTGGGCGCGCTTGATTTCGCTGTCCCAGTAAGCGCCTTTCACCAGGCGGATCATCAGGCGATGGCGGCTGCGGCGCGCCAGGTCGATGACGTAGTCGATCACATACGGGCAGCGCTTCTGGTACGCCTGGATCACGAAACCGATGCCGTTCCAGCCGGTCAGTTGCGGCTCGAAGCACAGGCGTTCGAGCAGGTCCAGGGACAGCTCCAGGCGGTCGGCTTCCTCGGCGTCGATGTTCAGGCCGATATCGTATTGCTTGGCCAGCAGGGTCAGGGACAGCAGGCGCGGGTACAGCTCGTCCATCACGCGTTCGTACTGCGCGCGGCTGTAGCGCGGGTGCAGTGCCGACAACTTGATGGAGATGCCCGGGCCTTCATAAATCCCGCGACCATGGGACGCTTTGCCGATGGAATGAATGGCTTGTTCGTACGACGCGAGGTATTTCTGCGCATCGTGTTCGGTCAGTGCGGCTTCACCGAGCATGTCATAGGAATAGCGGAAACCCTTGGCTTCGAACTTGCTCGCATTGGCCAGGGCTTCGGCGATGGTTTCGCCGGTGACGAATTGTTCGCCCATCAGGCGCATGGCCATGTCGACGCCCTTGCGGATCATCGGCTCGCCGCTCTTGCCGATGATGCGGCTCAGGGACGAGGTGAGGCCGGCTTCGTTGTGGGTGGCGACCAGTTTCCCGGTCAGCAGCAAGCCCCAGGTGGCGGCATTGACGAACAGCGACGGGCTGTTGCCCAGGTGCGGCTGCCAGTTGCCGGTGCTGATCTTGTCGCGGATCAGCGCGTCACGCGTGCCTTTGTCCGGGATACGCAGCAGCGCTTCGGCCAGGCACATCAGTGCCACGCCTTCCTGGGATGACAGGGAAAATTCCTGCAACAGACCCTGGACAATGCCGGCACGGCCGCCGGCGCTCTTCTGGTTGCGCAGTTTTTCGGCAATCGAAGCGGCCAGCTTGTTGGTGGCTTCGGCCATCTGCACTGGCAGGCGAGCCTGCTCGATGAGCATCGGCACCACTTCTGGTTCGGGGCGACGGTAAGCGGCGGTGATCGAGGCGCGCAGTACCGATTGCGGCAGGATGCTCTCGGCGAACTCCAGGAAGCATTGGTGGGCGTGGTCGGCCTGAACCTCACCGGCATCATCGGCATCCTTGCTGCTCAAGCCATTGAGCTCGGTCAGGGTTGCACCACCCTCGAGTTTCTCCAGGTAATTGAAAATCGCCTGCTTGATCAGCCAGTGCGGCGTGCGATCAATGGAGGTCGCGGCGGCCTTCAGGCGCTCGCGGGTCGGGTCGTCGAGTTTGACCCCAAGGGTGGTCGTAGCCATTTTCTTATCCTCATGGGTGCCACTACCGAGTGGCATCAGCTGGCGGCAAGATTAGCTTTGCGCATGAAGAGGTGCAACCGGGTGCAACCCTTTTTGTTCAGGAAATTTTCGATGCTTCATCGGAAAAAAACCGGCCTTCGACGGAATCGGCTTGGTATTGGTGCATTTGCTTCTGAGATCGGCTGTTCTTGCTCCGAAAAGGAGCAAAAACACGCTGTTTTCTCGAATTTACACCTGGGTGCAACTTATTCCCCAGAAACTGGTTGCACCTTATTTGCTTTGTTGAATAGCATTCGCGCCCAAGGTGCAACCGCCTTCAGGGTTCGGTTCATCGGCTGGCGGCTTTCCTGGGGAAACGCCAGTCATAAATGCACGGCACGCCGGTTCGTCTACCCCACTATCCACGGGTGGCCGTCCGACAGACCGTCGCTACATAAAAACAAAGCCAGGGCGTCACTCTAATGAGCGTTAGCAATCCCACCCTGATCACGTTTGTGATCTACATCGCAGCAATGGTACTGATCGGCCTCATGGCCTATCGCTCCACCAACAACCTTTCCGATTACATCCTGGGCGGCCGCAGCCTCGGTAGCGTGGTGACGGCCTTGTCGGCCGGAGCTTCCGACATGAGTGGCTGGTTGTTGATGGGCTTGCCGGGCGCAATCTACATGTCCGGCCTGTCGGAAAGCTGGATCGCCATCGGCCTGATCGTCGGTGCCTACCTCAACTGGCTGTTCGTGGCCGGTCGCCTGCGGGTACAGACCGAACATAACGGCGACGCCTTGACCCTGCCGGACTACTTCTCCAGCCGTTTCGAAGACAAGAGTGGCCTGCTGCGGATCATCTCCGCGGTGGTGATCCTGGTGTTCTTCACCATCTATTGCGCCTCCGGCATCGTGGCCGGTGCCCGTCTGTTCGAAAGCACCTTTGGGATGTCCTACGAGACGGCCTTGTGGGCGGGTGCTGCGGCGACGATTGCCTACACCTTCGTCGGTGGTTTCCTGGCGGTGAGCTGGACCGACACCGTACAAGCCACCCTGATGATCTTCGCGCTGATCCTGACGCCGATCATCGTGCTGTTGGCCACCGGTGGCGTCGATACCACCTTCCTGGCGATCGAAGCGAAGAACCCCGACAACTTCAACATGCTGAAAAACACCACCTTCATCGGCGTCATTTCGCTGATGGGCTGGGGCCTGGGTTATTTCGGCCAGCCGCATATCCTCGCGCGTTTCATGGCGGCGGACTCGGTGAAGTCGATCGCCAACGCACGACGCATCTCCATGACCTGGATGATCCTGTGCCTGGGCGGCACCGTCGCCGTAGGCTTCTTCGGTATTGCTTACTTCTCGGCGCACCCGGAAGTGGCCGGCCCGGTCAATGAGAACCACGAGCGTGTGTTCATCGAGCTGGCCAAGCTGCTGTTCAACCCCTGGATCGCGGGTGTGCTGCTGTCAGCCATCCTGGCGGCGGTGATGAGTACCCTGAGCTGCCAGTTGCTGGTGTGCTCCAGCGCCCTGACCGAAGACTTCTACAAGACTTTCCTGCGCAAGAACGCCTCCCAGGTTGAACTGGTGTGGGTCGGTCGCGCCATGGTGCTGCTGGTGGCCTTGATCGCCATCGCCATGGCCGCCAACCCGAACAACCGTGTCCTCGGCCTGGTCAGTTATGCCTGGGCCGGTTTCGGTGCGGCATTCGGCCCTGTGGTGCTGATCTCGGTGATCTGGAAACACATGACCCGTAACGGCGCACTGGCCGGTATCCTGGTCGGCGCGATTACGGTGATCGTGTGGAAGCATTTCGCGTTACTGGGCCTGTACGAAATCATTCCAGGCTTCATCTTTGCCAGCCTGGCGATCTACATCGTCAGCAAGCTGGGCGCACCGACTGCCGGTATGGTCGAGCGTTTTGATGCAGCGGAAAAAGACTACAACCTCAACAAGTAATTCGCCGAGTGCTGAGCACTCGTTGAGTTGAGAAAGGCCCGCCTCCTTCGGATGGCGGGCCTTTTTTTGGCCTGCGATTCGTTCGGCTCTAAGAAAATCCAGACGCTCAGTTGTAGGGATTTACTGATTTGCCTGAAGCATGCCCAGTGGGGTGTGGGGCTGGTGCAAAATCGCTCGCCCACCCTTTGCAGAGAAACACCGGATGTTCGCTCCTGCCAATCAAAGTGCCTTCACCCTGACCCTGGATGGGGTTGCCAGTGATCTCAAGGTCTACAGCTTCAAAGGCCAGGAAACCCTGAGCCAGCCCTATTGCTTTGATCTTGAAGTGGTGGGCGAGCAGCCGGACCTTGACTTGGAAAGCCTGATGCATCGCGAGGCGTTTCTGGGGTTCGCCCCCCAGGGCCACGGTATCCATGGCCTGGTTTATCTCGCCGCCCAAGGCGACGCCGGCCGGCGCCTGACCCGCTATCAGTTGCGCCTGGTGCCGCAGCTGGCTTACCTGCAACACAGCAGTCATCAACGTATTTTCCAGGGTAAGACGGTGCCGCAGATCATTTCGCTGGTGCTGGAAGGGCAGGGGTGCCAGGGCGATACCTTCGAGTTTCGCCTGAGTGGCAAATACCCTGAGCGGGAGTATTGCGTGCAGTTTGATGAGACCGATCTGGCGTTCGTACAGCGCTTGTGCGCCGAGGTGGGTATTCACTATCACTTCCAGCATTCGCCGGACAGGCACTTGCTGGTGTTTGGTGACGACCAGACGGTATTTGCCCAGGCCGAGCAGGCCACGCCCTATCACCCCGGTTCGGGAATGGTGGCGGATACGCCGGCGATCAAGCGCTTTACCGTAAGAGTCCAGGCGCGCACCACGGCGGTCAGCCTGCGCGACTACGACTTTTCCAAGCCGAATGTGACATTGGAAAGTGCGGTGGCCGGGGAGCAGTTCCCACGCCTTGAAGAGCAGCGCTATCCGGGCCGCTTCAGCGACCGTTCCCATGGCAAGTACCTCGCGCAGCGCGCCTTGGAACGTCACCGCTGTGATCATCGCCTGGCTCATGGCAGCAGCGATCAGTCGGCCATGCTCTGTGGCCA
The DNA here is from genome assembly GCF_057808775.1 of Pseudomonas sp. FG86. NCBI lineage: Bacteria > Pseudomonadati > Pseudomonadota > Gammaproteobacteria > Pseudomonadales > Pseudomonadaceae > Pseudomonas > Pseudomonas sp. FG86. The sequence goes on from NZ_JBMDIS010000010.1 coordinate 59,598, forward strand.
GTTTCTACGGCTCGCCGGTCACCCCCGTGAGGAGTGGAATGATTTGTGGCTGGTGACGGCCGTTACCCACGAGGGGTTGCAACCCCAGGTGCTGGAGGACTCGGTGACGCAAGTGCCGGGCGCTGAGTTTCGCCAGGGCTATCGCAACGACTTTGTCGCCGCCCCCTGGGATGTCACGTTTCGTCCACCTTTGCCGCAGGCTCGTACGTTGGTCGCCGGTTACCAGAATGCCGTGGTGACCGGCCCCGGTGGCAGCGAGGTTCATTGTGACGCCTTGGGGCGGGTCAAGGTGCAAATGGCGTGGGACCGCGCCGGGCAGCACGACGAACACTCCAGTTGCTGGCTGCGGGTGGCCAGTGGTTGGGCCCATCAGCGCTATGGTTCGATGTTGATCCCGCGGGTCGGCATGGAGGTGTTGGTCGGGTTCGTCAATGGTGACGTCGACATGCCGATGGTGATGGGCTGCGTGCCCAATGCGGTGACGCCCGTGCCGCTGACGTTGCCGGCTGACAAGACCCGCAGCATCTTTCGCAGCCAGAGCAGCCCCGGTGGGGGTGGGTACAACGAGCTGTGCATCGAGGACCGCAAAGGTGCCGAGGAAATCTACCTGCGCGCCGAGCGTGACTGGCGCCAGCAGGTGTTGCACGACTTCCGTCTGCAGGCCGGCCAGGACATGGCGTTCAACGCGGGGCAGCGGGTTACGGTGGACGCAGCGGGAAGTATCACGCTGCAGGCGGGAGGGCATTCGATCACGGTATCGGCGGCGGGGATTTTCAGCAGTGCGCCGATTCAACTCAGTGCCGCGCCGGCGAGTGTGCCCGCGGTTCCCCCGGTGTTGCTGGGTATGGCGCAGGTACTCAATTTCAAGCGCAGCGCACCATTTTGCGCGGAGTGTGAGCGATGCAAGAACGGCGTCTGCACCACGACCCATGGCGGTGCCCTGTGATTGCCCCCCGCGAATGGCTGAAGCGTGACCCCCTGCAGCCAGGGGAGCAATTGTTTGCCGTGTTGGGCAGCGCCAGCGATTATTGCCCCGTTGCAGCCTGGCGCGAGTCGGGAGAGCAACCCCCCGAGGCGATCTGGGCTGGAACCGAATACGCTCAATGGGAACCGGTGATGCCCCATGCCGCAGTGGTTGCCGTGGACAGCGCATTTCTGGATTGGGCGGCTGAGTGCGAGGGCCGCGATTGGGGCTGGTTGGCGGTGTCCACCTGTCCGTTATCGACCGTCGTGGCGCATTTGCGCAGCCTGACCAAAGTGCTGATGCCGGATGGGCAAGCAGTGTTCTTCCGCTTTTGGGACGGGACTTACCTGCTGCCGATGCTGCAAGCGATGGGTTCGGAGGCGAAGGCGATGTTGCCGGTGTTTCATCGTTACTGGATCAACGGTGAGTTGCATGCGCTGGCAAGCAGCGGAGCAGGGCCGGCCAAAAGCAGCCCGTGGTGGGCGATGTCGGAGGCAGTACTCCAGGCCCTGGCCGATCACTCCAGCGTCACCCAGGTGGAAAACCTGCTGCAATGGCTGGAGGAGGAGCGGCCCGATTTGCATGGGGCCTTTGCGGCTGCGACCTTGAGGCACAAGGTCGCCTATTTCGTCCGTATGCCGCACGCAACCCCGGCGGCACTGGCCGATTACCTGGCCTTAGAGTCGGGCTGACGCCAGCGCCTGTTGCAAATCATCGATCAGGTCTTCGATCGCCTCGATGCCCACTGACAACCGAATCATTTCTGGCTTCACGCCGGCCTTGGCCTGTTCCTGTTCGTTCATCTGTCGATGGGTGGTGGAGGCCGGATGGCAGGCCAGGGACTTGGCATCGCCGATATTGACCAGGCGCTTGAAGATTTGCAGCGCATCGTAGAAGCGCACGCCGGCGTCGTAGCCGCCCTTCAAGCCGAAGGACAGGATCGCCGACGGCTTGCCCTGCATGTATTTCTGCGCCAGGGCGTAGTGCGGGTGGTCCGGCAGCCCGGCATAGCTGACCCATTCGACCTCGACGTGGTGTTGCAGGAACTGTGCGATCTTCAGGGCGTTCTCGGTGTGGCGTTCCATACGCAGGGCGAGGGTCTCCAGGCCTTGCAGCAACAGAAAGGCATTCATGGGGGCGAGCGCCGCGCCGGTATTGCGCAGGGGCACGGTGCGTGCGCGGGCGATAAAGGCGGCAGGGCCGAATTTCTCGGTGTAGACCACACCGTGGTAAGCCGGCTCGGGCTGGTTGAGGCCGGGGAATTTTTCCGGGTATTTCGTCCACGGGAACGTGCCACTGTCGACGATCACGCCGCCGAGGGAATTGCCATGCCCGCCGACATATTTGGTCACCGAGTGCACGACGATATCGGCGCCGAACTGGATCGGCTTGCACAGGATCGGCGTGGCCACGGTGTTGTCCACCATCAGCGGCACGCCGCGGGCGTGGGCGACGTTGGCCAGGGCTTCGAGGTCGATGATATTACCCGCCGGGTTGCCGATGCTTTCGCAGTACACCAGCTTGGTATTGTCATCGATCAGCTCGGCGATGGCTTCGGCAGAGTCGTTGCGTGCGAAGCGCACGTCGACGCCAAAGCTCGGTAGCAGGTGGGCGAACAGGGTGTAGGTGCCGCCATAGAGTTGCGGGGTGGTGACGATATTGTCGCCGGCACGGGTCAGGGTCTGGATCGCATAGTGGATTGCCGCGCTGCCGGCGGAGACCGCCAGGGCGGCGATGCCGCCTTCCAGTGCGGCCATGCGCTGCTCAAGTACATCGTTGGTCGGGTTCATGATCCGCGTGTAGATGTTGCCGGGCACATCCAGGTTGAACAGGTCGGCGCCATGCTGGGCGTTATCGAATTCAAAGGCGACGTTCTGGTAGATCGGTACGGCAACGGCTTTGGTGGTCGGGTCCGATTTGAAACCGTGGTGCAGTGCGAGGGTGGCGTCTTTCATAATTGTTATTGACCTCCTTGGAGAGTGGGCGCTGGCTTGCCGGTGATGGCACCATCGCGCAGTGCAGGTAATACCGCGTCGCTTACATCATGGGCAAGCCCGCACAGCCTGTAGGGATTAGATTGTTTTCAGCGGTCGTCCTGTATTTGCGGCATAAGCACCGCCTGGCATGCGGCCCTGCACCTTTGCCCCGGTAGAAGGTAAACTTCGCTCCCTGCGCAGGAGCAACCATGAATTATCGTCACGCCTTTCACGCCGGCAACCATGCCGATGTCTTCAAACATCTGACCTTGACCCGCCTCATCGCCCTGATGTCGCGCAAGGAGCAGCCGTTCGCCTATCTCGACACCCATGCCGGCATTGGCCTGTACGACTTGCAGGGCGACCAGGCCAACCGCACGGGTGAGTACCTGGAAGGCATCGCCCGGCTGTGGGGCGAGAGCGACCTGCCGCCGCTGACCGCCGATTACATGCGCGTACTGCAGGAGATGAACCCGGACGGCCGGTTGCGCTACTACCCCGGCTCGCCCGAGCTGGCGCGCCGCCTGACACGGCCCCAGGATCGTGTGCTGCTCAATGAAAAGCACCCGGAAGACGGCGTGTTACTCAAGGACAACATGAAGGGTGATCGTCGGGTCAAGGTGCACTTGGGCGAGGGCTGGCACGTGCCGCGAGCCCTGTTGCCGGTGCCGGAGAAACGCGCGTTGATGCTGATCGACCCGCCGTTCGAACAACTCGATGAGATGCAGCGCTGCGCGGCGTCCCTCAAGGAAGCGGTGGGCCGCATGCGCCAGACGGTCGCGGCGATCTGGTATCCGGTAAAGGACCAGCGCATGTTGCGCCGCTTCTACCAGGACCTGGCCGGTACCGGTGCACCGAAGTTACTGCGTGTGGAGTTGCTCGTGCATCCGCTGGACACCCCCAACACCCTGACCGGCTCGGGCCTGGCGATCGCCAACCCGCCGTGGGGCCTGGAGGAGGAGTTGCGTGAGCTGCTGCCGTGGCTGTCCAAGAAGCTGGGCCAGACCCAGGGTGGGTGGCAGATGGATTGGCTTATTGCCGAGTAACCACGTCTGGCGCTAAACCAATGTGGGAGGGGGCTTGCCCCCGATTGTGGTATGTCAGTTACAGATGTACCGACTGACGCTCCGCTATCGGGGGCAAGCCCCCTCCCACATTTTGATTCATGTTGATCTTAGATCGGGCAAGTCACGCCGGTACCGCCAATCCCGCAGTAGCCCTGCGGGTTCTTCGCCAGATACTGTTGGTGATAGGCCTCGGCGAAGTACACCGTCGGTGCTTCGTCGATTTCCGTGGTGATAGTGCCCAGGCCCGCTTTGGTCAGTTCGGCCTGATAGGCCTCGGCACTGGCCTTCGCTGCCGCCAGCTGTTCAGGCGTAGTGGCATAGATCACCGAGCGGTATTGGCTGCCGATGTCATTGCCCTGGCGCATGCCCTGGGTCGGGTTATGCAGTTCCCAGAACATCTTCAGCAGGTCTTCGTATTTGACCTTGGCCTGGTCGTATACCACCAGCACCACTTCGCTGTGGCCGGTCAGGCCCGAGCAGACTTCTTCGTAGGTCGGGTTCGGTGTGAAGCCGCCGGCGTAGCCGACCACGGTACTGACCACGCCGTCGCGCTGCCAGAACTTGCGTTCCGCGCCCCAGAAACAACCCAGGCCGAAGATTGCGAAACCGACGTCGTCGAGGAATGGGCCCAGCAGTGGGTTGCCGTTGACGAAGTGCGTCTCTGGCAGCGCCATCGGGGTTTCACGGCCAGGCAAAGCTTGTTCTTGAGTAGGAAGCACGTTTTTGTTCACCAGAATTTCCGAGCGCAAGACCATGATCAGTCCTCTCAGTCAGATTGAGTTAGGTAAAAATTCAGACCGCCAGTGTGCCCGAGTGTTACCGCGCTGTCAGGCGATTGGCCCGCGCGGGTAGCGTTTAAGCTTCTCGAGCAGTTCTGAGCCGGGGATGGGCCGGTCGAACAGGTAGCCTTGGCCGACGTCGCAACGATGCCGACGCAGGAATGCCAATTGTTCGGAGGTCTCAATGCCCTCGGCCACGACCTTGAGCTTGAGGTTGTGGGCCATGGCGATCACGGCCGAGGTGATTTCCATGTCGTCCTGGTTGTCCGGGATCTCGTGGATAAAGCTGCGATCGATCTTAATGATGTCGATGGGGAATTTTTTCAAGTAGCTGAGCGACGAGTAGCCGGTGCCGAAATCGTCCATGGCCAGGGTCAGGCCCAAGCTTTTCAGTTGGTCCAGTTGCAGGCGCGTGTCCTCGGTGGCTTCCAGCAGCAAGCCTTCGGTCAGTTCCAGTTCCAGCAGGTTGGCTGGCAGCTCTTCTTCCTTGAGGATCGCGGCAATCGAGGCTACCAGGTCCGGGTCGGAAAACTGTTTGGGCGACAGGTTGATCGCCACCTGCAAGTTGCCCATGCCGGCGGCGCTGAGTCGTTTGCTCATGCGGCATGCCTGGCGCGCGATCCATTTGCCGATGGGGATGATCAGCCCGGTCTCTTCTGCCACGCTGATGAACTGGTCGGGGCGGATCATGCCCTTTTCCGGGTGGTTCCAGCGCAACAACGCCTCCATGCCCAGCAAGCGACCGCTGCGCAGGCACAGCTTGGGCTGGTAGAACACATCCAGCTCGTTCTGGGTCAGGGCGCGGCGCAGGTTGTTTTCCACGAACAGCTTGTAGCTGGCCTCGGCATTCAGCGCCTCGGTAAACACCTGCACCTGGTGTTTGCCGTTGGCCTTGGCCTTGTGCAGCGCCAGGCCGGCGTTACGCATCAGGGTTTGCGGGTCGCGCCCATGTAGCGGCGCACAGGCCAGGCCTACGGAGCCGGTGACGCTGATTAATTGGTTGTCGACGAACATCGGTTTGTCGAGGGTCGCCAACAACTGGCTGGCGACCTGCTGGCCACTCTCCAGGTCAGTGTCGTCGAGCAGTACCGCAAACTCGTTGCTGGCGAAGCGTGCCAGGCTGCCGCCGGCGCTGAGGCTGTTACGCAGGCGACGGGCCAGGCTGATCAACAGTTTGTCGCCAGTCTGGTGGCCGAGGCTGTCGTTGATCCGCTTGAAGTTGTCGATGTCCACCAGCAGCAGGCTGATCGGGCTGTCGCTGTCGCGGGCAAAGCGCTCGTCGAGGTTGCGGATAAACGCCGGACGGTTACCCAGGTTAGTCAGGTTGTCGGTATAGGCCAGGCGCTCGATACGCTGCTGGGCCAGCTTGGTCTGGGTGATGTCTTCGTAGATGCCGATGTAGTGGGTCAGTTCACGGTTGTCGCCGTAGACCTTGGAGATCGACAACTGGCCCCAGTAGGGTTCCAGGTTCTTGCGTCGGCTCTTGAACTCGCCCTGCCAGCTGTTGCTCTGGGCCAGGCTGGAAGGGGCGTCGAACAGCAGCTCGCTGAGGTTCTCCAGCGCCGGCAATTGTGCCAGGCGGTGGCCGTGGACTTCTTCGGTGCTGTACTGGGTGATCGCTGTAAAGCTGGGGTTGACGTACTCCACCACGCCATCGCAATTGACCAGCAGGAAGGCGTTGGCGCTTTGTTCCACCGCGCGCTGGAACAGGTGCAAGGCGCTGGTGGCGGTGCGGCGGTTGTGGTTGTTGATGACCTGGGCGAACTGGTCGGCCAGCTCGCCGGCAAAGGCGATCTCGTCGGACTGCCAGGCCCGTGGGCTGCCGGTCTGCTCCAGGCACAACACGCCAACCACCTGGCCATCCACCCGGATGCTCGCGTCGAGCATGGCGTACACATCCTTGGCCCGCAGGGATTCGGCCATCTCCCGGGTCCGCGGGTCGCGCATGGCATTGGTGGCATCGATGGCCCGGCTGGTTTGCAGGGCTTCCAGGTAGTCCGGAAAGCCACTGGCATCGATCGGTTCGGGCAAATGGTACTGCTGATCGGCGTGGCGGTACGCCGAGATCGGTACCAGGCGCTGGCCTTCGAGGTTCCAGATACTGGCGCAACCGATCTGGTAGATATCGCAGGCGCTACGGGTGATCAGCTCGGCGGCTTCCTGCAGCGAATTATTCGTGGTGTAGCGCTGGCGGGCCAGCAGCAGGATCAGCTCCTGCTGGGCGCGCACCCGCTCCAGGTGTTGCAATTGCTCCTGTTGCGCACGCTGGTTGAGTTCCAGCGCAATCTGCAGGCGGCTGTTCTGGCTTTCCAGGTCCGTTGTCGGGGCATCGGAAGGCGGGGCGTTGAAGAGGCCGTCGACCACCATCAGGTAGCCACGCAGCAGGTGACGATTGTGCTGTTTGTAGGCTTCGCCCATTTCCAGCACGCTCAGCGGGCCATTGCTGGTGTGCAAGGTGTAGCGCACCAGATAGTGGGGGCTCTGGGCCAGTTGCTGCTGGATGGCGTCATGCAGCTGATAGCGCGCCTGTGGCTCCATCAGGCTGGCGTACGGAGAACCGATCAGGGCGCACAGCTCCACCGCCGGCAGGCCGAATTGGCGCTCGCAATTGGGGTCCAGGTACAGCAGGGCCCAGCTTGCCTCATTAAGCCGCTCGAAACGCAGCATACCGAGGCGCGAAGGCACCGGTAATTGCGTCACTACCTCGGCCGCCGTACGGGCGACATCGGGTTGGCTTTTCATGGGGGAAGCTCACTTGAAAAAACGCACTCGGCGCCGGGCTCGCGCCCTCTTTACTGTTGCCTGCGGCAAGGTTGCATCATGCAGCACAGGCTGACAAGAGAGGATGAAGGCTAAGTGCTATATGTGTGTTATCGGCTGCGTGGAGGATTTCTGCAATCGGGGGGATGGGTGGTGTACAACCCTGTTTCCCCCGTCCAACAATTGCCCAAAAAAAAGCCCCGCCAAGTGGCGGGGTTGAGGTACGAGCGTGGCGCTCGGAAAACGGTGCAACCAGGCCTCCCGGGGTGAACGGGAGGCCTGTGGAGGCTTACAGCAAGATGGTACGGATGTCGTTCAACAGCTGGCTCAGGCGCTGGGTGAAGCGCGCAGCGGCCGCGCCGTTGATCACACGGTGATCGTAGGACAACGACAGTGGCAGCATCAGCTTCGGCTGGAACGCTTTACCATCCCAGACAGGCTGGATAGTGGCCTTGGACACGCCCAGGATCGCCACTTCCGGCGCGTTGACGATTGGCGTGAAGCCCGTGCCGCCAATGTGACCGAGGCTGGAGATGGTGAAGCAAGCGCCTTGCATGTCGTCGGCGGTGAGCTTTTTGTCGCGGGCCTTGGCCGCCAGCGCAGCAGCCTCGGCCGCAAGTTGCAGCAGGCTCTTCTGGTCGACATTCTTGATGACCGGTACCAGCAGGCCATCCGGGGTGTCGACCGCAAAGCCGATATGCACGTACTTCTTGCGAATGATCGCCTTGCCGCTTGGGGCCAGCGAACTGTTGAAGTCCGGCAGCTCCTTGAGCAGGTGCGCGCAGGCCTTGAGCAGCAGTGGCAGCACGGTCAGTTTTACACCAGCCTTCTCGGCCACGGCTTTCTGCGCAACGCGGAAAGCTTCGAGGTCGGTGATGTCAGCCTGGTCGAACTGGGTCACGTGCGGGATGTTCAGCCAGCTGCGGTGCAGGCTCGACGCGCCGATTTGCATCAGGCGGGTCATCGGCACTTCTTCGGTCTCGCCGAAGCGGCTGAAGTCCACGACCGGGATCGGTGGAATGCCCGCGCCGCCAGTAGCAGTGCCGGCAGCCGGAGCTTCCTTGGCTTTCTGCATCATGGCCTTGACGTAGACCTGCACGTCTTCCTTCAGCACCCGACCGTGTGGGCCGGTGGCCGATACGGCGCTCAGCTCGACGCCGAATTCACGCGCCAGTTGGCGAACCGCCGGGCCTGCGTGGACCTTGGCACCGCTTGGCGCAGGTGCGGCAGCAGCCGGGGCCGGAGCGGCCTCGGCTTTTGCAGCAGGTGCAGGGGCGGCAGCGGCCGGAGCGGCTTCAGCCTTGGCGGCCGGGGCGGCAGCGGGTGCTGGAGCCGCAGCCGGTGCAGCGCCTTGGACTTTCAGCTTGAGGATGAAGTCGCCAGTGCCGACTTCGTCTTCCAGCTTGACCGCGATGCTTTCCACCACGCCGGCAGCCGGCGATGGGATTTCCATCGAGGCCTTGTCGGACTCCAGGGTGATCAGCGACTGGTCGGCTTCGACGGTGTCGCCGACCTTGACCAGCAGCTCGATGATCTTGGCCTTGCCCGACGAGCCGATGTCTGGAACATGAATGTCCTGGACAGTGGCGGCGGCAGGTGCAGCCGCAGCCGCAGCCGCCGGGGCTGCAGGAGCCTCGGCAGCCGCCGGTTTTTCAGCGGGGGCAGGTGCAGCAGCGGCAGCAGGAGCCGCTGCCGCAGGGGCCGCATCGGCGGCACCTGCGATTTCCAGCTCCAGCAGTTCGTCGCCTTCTTTAAGGCGGTCGCCCAGCTTCACTTTCAGGCTCTTGACCACGCCGGCCTTGGGAGCAGGGATTTCCATGCTCGCCTTGTCCGATTCCAGGGTCAGGATGCTCTGGTCGGCTTCGACGGTGTCGCCGACCTTCACAAACAGCTCGATTACTTCACCTTCACCGCTGCCGATGTCAGGTACGCGAATGAGTTCGCTCACAAAAAGTCTCCTCAGCAGTCCAGTGGGTTGCGTTTTTCCGGGTTGATCCCGAACTTGACGATAGCGTCAGCCACCACCTTAGGTTCGATCTCACCACGGTCAGCCAAGGCTTCCAGGGCTGCCAACACCACGAAATGACGGTCGACTTCGAAGAAGTGACGCAGCTTCTTGCGGCTGTCACTGCGGCCGAAACCGTCGGTGCCCAGGACTTTGAATTCCTTGGACGGGACCCACTGGCGAATTTGTTCAGCAAACAGCTTCATGTAGTCGGTGGAGGCAATGACAGGGCCCTTACGGCCGGTCAGGCACTCTTCGACATAGCTCTGCGCAGGCTTCTGGCCTGGGTGCAGGCGGTTGTTGCGCTCGACGGCCAGGCCATCGCGACGCAGTTCGTTGAAGCTGGTCACGCTCCATACGTCGGCGCCGACGTTGAACTCGTCACGCAGGATCTTCGCCGCTTCACGCACTTCGCGCAGGATGGTGCCGGAGCCCATCAGTTGCACGTGGTGTGCCGCTTCCTTGGTGTCTTCTTCGAGCAGGTACATGCCCTTGATGATGCCTTCCTCCACGCCGGCCGGCATGGCTGGCTGCTGGTAGGATTCGTTCATCACGGTGATGTAGTAGAAAACGTCCTGCTGCTCTTCGGTCATCTTCTTCATGCCGTCCTGGATGATCACCGCCAGCTCATAGCCGTAGGTTGGATCAAAGGTGCGGCAGTTCGGGATGGTGGCAGCCAGGATGTGGCTGTGACCGTCTTCGTGTTGCAGGCCTTCGCCGTTCAGCGTGGTACGGCCGGCGGTACCGCCGATCAGGAAACCACGGGTACGGCTGTCGCCGGCAGCCCAGGCCAGGTCGCCGATACGCTGGAAGCCGAACATCGAGTAGAAGATGTAGAACGGCAGCATTGGCTGGTTGTGGCTGGAGTACGAAGTACCGGCAGCGATGAAGGAGCTCATGGCGCCCGCTTCGTTGATGCCCTCTTCGAGGATCTGGCCCTTCTTGTCTTCCTTGTAGAACATCACCTGGTCTTTATCGACTGGCTCGTAGAGCTGGCCGACGGAGGAGTAGATGCCCAACTGACGGAACATGCCTTCCATACCGAAGGTACGGGCTTCGTCCGGGATGATCGGCACGATACGCGAGCCGATTTCCTTGTCCTTGACCAGCTGCGCGAGGATCCGCACGAAGGCCATGGTGGTGGAGATTTCACGGTCGCCCGAGCCGTCCAGGATTGCCTTGAGGGTATCCAGTGGCGGTGTCGGGATGGTGAAGCTCTTGGCGCGGCGCTGTGGCACGAAGCCACCGAGTGCGGCACGACGCTCGCTCAGGTAGCGGGCTTCGGCGCTGTTCGGCTCCGGCTTGAAGAACGGCAGGTTTTCCAGCTCTTCGTCTTTGACGGGAATGTCGAAGCGGTCGCGGAACAACTTCAGGCTGTCGACATCGACTTTCTTGGTGTTGTGCGCAGTGTTTTTCGCTTCGCCGGCACCGGTGCCATAACCCTTGATGGTCTTGGCCAGGATGACGGTGGGTTGTTCCTTGTGGTTGACCGCTTCGTGGTACGCCGCGTAGACCTTGTACGGGTCGTGGCCGCCACGGTTGAGTTTCCAGATCTCGTCGTCGGACAGGTCTTCAACCATCGCCTTGAGTTCAGGCGTGTTGAAGAAGTGCTCACGCACGAATGCGCCGTCTTTGGCCTTGTAGTTCTGGTACTCGCCGTCGATGACTTCGTCCATGCGACGTTGCAGGATGCCGTCGACGTCCTTGGCCAGCAGTGGGTCCCAGAAACGGCCCCAGATGACTTTGGTCACGTTCCATTGGGCGCCACGGAACACGCCTTCGAGTTCCTGGATGATCTTGCCGTTGCCGCGAACCGGGCCGTCGAGGCGCTGCAGGTTGCAGTTGATGACGAAGATCAGGTTGTCCAGCTTCTCGCGGCCGGCCAGGGAGATGGCACCCAGGGATTCCGGCTCGTCACACTCGCCGTCGCCCAGGAAGCACCAGACTTTCTGCTTGCCTGCCGGGATGAAGCCACGGGCTTCCAGGTACTTCATGAAACGTGCCTGGTAGATCGCCTGGATCGGGCCCAGGCCCATGGATACAGTCGGGAACTGCCAGAAATCTGGCATCAGCCACGGGTGCGGGTACGACGACAGGCCGTTACCGTCTACTTCCTGGCGGAAGTTGTTCATGTGTTCTTCGGTGATGCGGCCTTCCATGAACGCACGGGCGTAGACGCCGGGCGAGGTGTGACCCTGGAAGTAGATCAGGTCGCCGCCGTGTTCTTCGGTCGGGGCCTGGAAGAAGTAGTTGAAGCCGATGTCATACAGGGTGGCGCTGGAAGCGAAGCTGGAGATGTGACCGCCCAGGTCAGAATCTTTCAAGTTCGTACGCATTACCATCGCCATGGCGTTCCAACGTACCAGCGAGCGAATGCGGCGTTCCATGAACAGGTCGCCAGGCATGCGTGCTTCGTGGGTAACGGGGATGGTGTTGCGGTACGGCGTGGTGATGGCGTAGGGCAGTTGCGAGCCGCTGCGGGTCGCGAGTTCGCCCATACGGGTCATCAGGTAGTGAGCACGGTCTTCGCCTTCTTTGTCGAGAACCGATTCCAGGGCGTCCAGCCATTCCTGGGTTTCGACGGGATCGAGGTCTTGCATGGCTTGCTCCAGGGCGGAAAGGCTACCAGAATCGGTTGCCTGAAGTTTGCGACTGGCCTTGTGGGCAGACGACATAAATTCTTGGATGGCCGAAGGTTGCTTCGGCGTCCTGTAGTTTTACTACAAATCGTCGGCCATTTCAGCCTTTCGAATGTATATACGAGTAGTAAAACTACACAAGACTGAGCGGATTGCTCGGTCTGATCGGTGAGCATAATCGTTATTGTTGATCTTTTGCGAACAAGAAAAGGTAGAAGTTTAATGTTGCCTGCCAAAATTAATGTTTTTTCAGCTATTTCTAACTTTTGTTCGACAGTCCTCCATCGAGCGCGCTGCCTGCGTTCACAGCAACAAGCCGTTTACGCGCCGATCAAGGATAGATCATGAGCCTTCCAACGCTGGCCGAACTACCGGCCATTCTCTTGCCATTTGCCAGCCGGGCCGAGCAGTCATTTCGTGACGCAGTGGCCGCGCTGGATGACGATCATGGCCTTTCTGCGTGGACGCCGCAACGGTGGGCCGACTTCGCCCGGGTGTGCGCCGCCAGTGACTTTGTGATTGAACAGAGTGTTCGTGACCCTTTGATGTTGCTGGAACTGGTGGCGTGGGGCGAACTGGACCGCGGCTTTGCGCCGGGCGAGCTGTGCGGGCAGATTGCCGGTGCGGTGCAACAAGCTGAAACAGAAGATGAACTGGGCCGCGTCTTGCGTCGCCAGCGTACCCGCCAGCAAGTGCGCATCATCTGGCGCGACCTGACTCGCCAGGCCGACCTGGTGCAAACCTGCCGCGACCTTTCCGACATGGCCGACGCCAGCATCGACCAGGCCTACCAATGGCTGTACCAGCGTCACTGCGTGCAGTTCGGCACGCCGACCGGCCGGCGTAGTGGTGAGGCCCAGCAAATGGTGATCCTCGGCATGGGCAAGCTCGGTGCGGTGGAGCTGAACCTGTCATCGGATATCGACCTGATCTTCGCCTACCCCGAGGGCGGTGAGACGGTGGGCGTCAAGCGCGCCCTGGATAACCAGGAATTTTTTATTCGGCTTGGTCAAAAATTGATCAAGGCTCTCGACCCGATGACCGTCGACGGTTTTGTCTTTCGCGTCGATATGCGCCTGCGCCCCTACGGTTCGGCCGGCGCCTTGGTGCTCAGCTTCAATGCGCTGGAGCAGTACTACCAGGACCAGGGCCGCGACTGGGAACGCTACGCCATGATCAAGGCGCGGGTGGTGGCTGGCGACCAGGTGGCCGGCGCGCAACTGCTGGATATGCTGCGTCCGTTCGTCTATCGCCGTTACCTGGACTTTTCCGCCATCGAAGCGCTGCGCACCATGAAGCAGCTGATCCAGCAGGAGGTACGGCGCAAGGGCATGGCCGAAAACATCAAACTGGGCTCGGGCGGCATCCGTGAAGTGGAGTTTATTGCCCAGGCGTTCCAGTTGATCCACGGTGGTCGCGACCTCAGCCTGCAGCAGCGGCCGTTGCTCAAGGTCCTCGGCACCCTGGAAGGCCAGGGCTACCTGCCACCGGCGGTGATCGCCGAGTTACGCAATGGCTATGAATTCCTGCGTTACACCGAACACGCGATCCAGGCGATTGCCGACCGTCAGACGCAAATGCTTCCGGACAGCCCCGAAGACCAGGCGCGCATTGCCTTTATGCTCGGGTTTTCCGATTGGGCCACCTTCCATGCGCGCTTGATGTATTGGCGTGGTCGCGTGGATTGGCATTTCCGCCAGGTGATTGCCGACCCGGATGAAGAAGAAGGCGAAGAGAGCGAATTGGTCGTCGGCGGAGAATGGCTGCCGCTGTGGGAAGAGTCCCAGGATGAAGATGCCGCCTGCCGCCAGCTCGCCGAAGGCGGTTTCAGCGACGCCCCCAAGGCCCTCAAAGCCTTGGCCGGCCTGCGCGGCAGTCCGCAACTGCGTGCCATGCAGCGCCTGGGTCGCGAGCGCCTGGATGCGTTTATCCCGCGCCTGCTGGCCCAGGCTGTCGAGCACGCCAACCCCGACCTGGTGCTGGAACGTGTACTGCCGTTGGTGGAGGCCGTCGCGCGGCGTTCGGCTTACCTGGTCTTGCTCACGGAAAACCCCGACGCCTTGCGCCGCCTGCTGACCCTGTGCGCCGCCAGCCCGTGGATCGCCGAGCAGATCACGCGCTTTCCGCTGCTATTGGATGAGTTGCTCAATGAAGGTCGCCTGTTCAAGCCGCCCTTGGCGCCCGAACTCGCCGCCGAGCTGCGCGAGCGCCTCACGCGCATTCCCGAGGATGACTTGGAGCAGCAGATGGAAGCCTTGCGCCACTTCAAGCTGGCCCACCGCCTGCGCGTCGCCGCCTCGGAAATCGCCGGCAGCCTGCCCTTGATGAAAGTCAGCGACTACCTGACCTGGCTCGCCGAAGCCATCCTCGAACAGGTGCTGGCCCTGGCCTGGCGCCAGACCGTCGCGCGCCACGGCTCGCCGCAACGGCTGGACGGCACCCTGTGCGATCCTGGGTTCATCATTGTCGGTTATGGGAAAGTCGGCGGTATCGAACTGGGGCATGGTTCGGACCTGGACCTGGTGTTTATCCACGACGGCGACCCGCAGGCCGAAACCGACGGTGCCAAGCCGATCGACGGGGCGCAGTTCTTTACTCGCCTGGGCCAGCGGATCATCCACCTGCTGACCACCCAGACCAACTCCGGCCAACTATATGAAGTAGACATGCGCCTGCGACCGTCCGGCGCATCCGGCCTGCTGGTGAGCTCGCTTGGGGCGTTCGCGCGCTATCAGGAGAACGAAGCCTGGACCTGGGAGCATCAGGCGCTGATACGTGCGCGGGTGCTGGTGGGCAGCCCGGATGTCGGCCAGGCCTTCGAGCAAGTGCGGGCCAAGGTGCTGGGGCGTGAACGGGACCTGGTGAAGCTGCGCCAGGAGGTCAGCGAGATGCGCGCCAAGATGCGTGACAACCTGGGGACCAAGTCGACGGTGGCCGGTACCGGCGCCAATGCCTTCGAACCCACGGTGGTGTTCGACCTCAAGCAGGACGCTGGAGGTATCGTGGATATTGAATTTATGGTGCAATACGCCGCTTTGGCGTGGTCTGCGCAACATCCATCGTTGCTGCGCTACACCGACAATATCCGCATTCTGGAGGGCTTGGAGCAGGTAGGGTTGATGCCTGCCGCCGATGCCCATTTGCTGCGCGAGGTGTATAAAGCCTACCGTTCCGCCGCGCACCGCCAGGCCTTGCAGAACGAGGCCGGCACGGTGACCGGGGATCAGTTCGCCGACGAACGGCGCCAGGTGATGCGAGTCTGGCAGGAGCTGGGGTTGAGCTGAAACACTATTAGGGCGGGGAGGCATAAGCCTCCCCGCATCGTTTGTGGAAACTACATGAATATTCTGATCGTTGGGCCCAGTTGGGTCGGTGACATGGTGATGGCACAGACACTGTTCCAGTGCCTGAAACAACGTCATCCCGACTGCCAAATCGATGTGCTCGCCCCTGAGTGGAGCCGGCCGATCCTCGAGCGCATGCCTGAGGTGCGCAAGGCCCTGAGCTTCCCGCTCGGCCACGGTGCCCTCGAGTTGGCGACTCGCCGTCGTATCGGCAAATCCCTGGCCGGCCAGTATGACCAGGCGATCCTGTTGCCCAATTCGATGAAGTCGGCCCTGGTGCCGTTTTTTGCCGGCATCCCGAAACGTACCGGCTGGCGCGGCGAGTTTCGCTACGGCCTGCTTAACGACGTGCGCAAGCTCGACAAGGCGCGGTACCCCCTGATGATCGAGCGTTTCATGGCCCTGGCCTACGCGCCCGGCGCCGAGTTGCCGACGCCGTACCCGCGCCCGCGCCTGCGGATCGATCCAGTGACCCGCGACGCAGCCCTGGCCAAGTTCGGCCTGGCCCTTGACCGTCCGGTGCTGGCGCTGTGCCCTGGCGCCGAGTTTGGCGAGTCCAAGCGCTGGCCGTCGGAGCACTACGCCAAGGTCGCCGAGATGAAAATTCGCGAAGGCTGGCAAGTGTGGCTGTTCGGTTCGAAAAACGACCATGGGGTGGGCGAAGATATTCGCCAGCGCCTGATCCCCGGCCTGCGCGAGGAAGCGGTGAACCTCAGTGGCGACACGTCGTTGGCCGAGGCCATCGATCTGCTCTCCTGCGCGGATGCCGTGGTGTCCAACGACTCCGGGTTGATGCACGTGGCGGCGGCGCTGAATCGCCCGCTGGTGGCGGTGTATGGTTCTACGTCCCCAGGCTTTACCCCACCGTTGGCCGACCAGGTCGAAGTGGTACGCCTGGGTCTGGATTGCAGCCCGTGCTTTGAGCGCACCTGCCGTTTCGGTCACTACAACTGCCTGCGCCAGTTGCTGCCGCAGCCGGTGAGCGATGCCTTGCAGCGGTTGCAGGGCTCTGTGGTCGAGGTTCACTGAGTTGCGGGTACTGGTAATCAAGACCTCATCCCTGGGCGACGTGATCCACGCCTTGCCGGCATTGACCGACGCTGCGCGGGCGATCCCCGGTATTCAATTCGACTGGGTGGTGGAAGAAGGCTTCGCCGAAATCCCCACCTGGCATCCGGCCGTCGACAAAGTGATCCCGGTGGCGATCCGCCGCTGGCGCAAAAATATCTGGCAGACCCTCAAGAGTGGTGAATGGCGACGCTTCAAACAGCGCATCCAGTCGACCAAATACGACCTGGTGATCGATGCCCAGGGCCTGCTCAAAAGCGCCTGGCTGACCCGTTACGTGCGCGCGCCAGTGGCCGGTTTCGACAAAAACTCCGCCCGTGAACCGATTGCGGCGCGCTTCTATTCCCGGCGCCTGGCCGTGGCCCGCGGGCAGCACGCGGTGGAACGCCTGCGCCAGCTGTTTGCCGTGGCACTCGGTTACGACCTGCCCAAGGGCTTGGGCGACTACGGCCTGAGCGTCGACAAACTGCTCGGCCTGCCGCCGAAAAAACCCTTCGTATTGCTGCTGCACGGCACCACCTGGGACACCAAGCACTGGCCCGAAGCCTACTGGCGTGAGCTGGCCGAGCGCATGGGGCGCCTGGGGGTGGACGTGAAGCTACCCTGGGGCAACGCCATCGAAAAGGCGCGGGCCGAACGCCTGGCCCAGGGCCTGCAACACGCCGAAGTGCTGCCCAGGTTGAACCTGGCCGGCGTCGCCCGTGTGTTGGCCAGTGCCCGTGCCTGTGTGGCGGTCGACACCGGCCTCGGTCACCTGGCGGCCGCGCTGGATGTGCCGACCATTTCCCTGTTCGGGCCGACTAATCCCGGCCTGACCGGCGCCTATGGCAAAGGCCAGATTCACCTGGCCAGTGACTTCCCGTGCGCGCCGTGCCTGCAAAAACAATGCACCTATCAACCCACGGCCGACGACCTGCGTCGGTTCGACATCAAGCGCGAGTCGCCCCTGTGCTTCACGCGCCTGAACCCTGAGCGTGTGGCAACCCGGCTAAGCACGTTGTTATTGGCTGAGGAGCTGCACTGATGCAACTGGCTTTTGTTCTGTACAAATATTTCCCCTTCGGCGGCCTGCAACGGGATTTCATGCGCATCGCCCTGGAATGCCAGCAGCGCGGCCACCAGATCCGTGTCTACACGCTGATCTGGGAAGGCGACATCCCACCGGGCTTCGAGGTGCTGGTGGCGCCGGTCAAGGCGTTCTTCAATCATCGGCGCAACGAAAAGCTCAGCGCCTGGATGGAAGCCGACCTGGCCAAGCGCCCGGTAGACCGCCTGATCGGTTTCAACAAGATGCCCGGCTTGGATGTGTATTACGCCGCCGACGGCTGCTTTGAAGACAAGGCACAAAACCTGCGCCATTCGCTGTACCGCAGTTTCGGTCGCTACCGCCACTTTGCCGAGTACGAACGCGCGGTGTTTGCCAAGGATGCCAAGACCGAGATCCTGATGATCTCCGAAGTGCAGCAACCCTTGTTCATCAAGCATTACGACACGCCGCTGCAGCGCTTCCACCTGTTGCCACCGGGCATTGCCCAGGACCGCCGCGCACCGCCGAATGCCGCCGAGATCCGCGCAGGGTTCCGCAAGGAATTCAACCTGGCCGATGACGAACTGCTGCTGGTGCAAATTGGCTCCGGCTTCAAGACCAAGGGGGTCGACCGCAGCCTCAAGGCCGTGGCCGCACTGCCGGCAGAGCTGAAAAAACGCACGCGCCTGTTTGTAATCGGCCAGGACGACCCCAAAGTATTCCAATTGCAGAGCGCCACCCTGGGCTTGGGCGACAACGTGCAATTCCTCAAGGGGCGCAGTGATATTCCGCGTTTCCTGTTGGGCGCCGACCTGTTGATCCACCCGGCGTACAACGAAAATACCGGGACCGTGCTGCTCGAAGCCCTGGTGGCCGGGCTGCCGGTGCTGGTCTCGGCGGTGTGTGGTTATGCCCATTACATCGCCGAAGCCGACAGTGGCCTGGTGCTGGATGAGCCGTTTGAACAAGCCCAACTCAACCAGTACCTGGCGCAGATGCTCAGCGATTCTGCACAGCGCATGGCCTGGGGTCGCAACGGGTTGGCGTTCGCCGAGACGGCCGACCTCTACAGCATGCCGCAGCACGCGGCGGATGTGATTCTGGCGGAGCCAAAACGATGAAGTTGATACTTGCCGAACCGTTCAAGACCCTCTGGGCTGGGCGTGACGCCTTCGCCGAAGTCGAGAAACTGCAAGGCCAGGTATTTCGCGAGCTGGCGGCCCGTCGCACGTTGCGCACCGAGGTCGACGGCCGTCCGTATTTCGTGAAAATCCACCGTGGCATTGGCTGGGGGGAGATCTTCAAGAACCTGATCACCGCCAAGTTGCCGGTACTGGGGGCGGGCCTTGAATGGGCCGCCATCCATCGCCTGCAGGCCCTCGGCGTACCGACCATGACCGGCGTAGCCTTCGGCGAAAAAGGCAGCAACCCGGCGGACCAGCATTCGTTCATCATCACCGAAGAACTGGCACCGACCCTCAGCCTGGAAGACCTGACCGTCAACTGGGTCGCCGAACCCCCGGCACCTGCACTGCGTCATGCCCTCACCGCCGAACTGGCGCGGATGGTCGGCGACATGCACCGTGGCGGCGTGAACCATCGCGACTGCTACCTCTGCCATTTCCTGCTGGACACCGCGCAGCCGATTGACGCGCACAACATCAAGCTTTCCGTCATCGACCTGCACCGTGCCCAACTGCGTGCCCATCTGCCGATGCGCTGGCGCGACAAGGACCTGTCGGCGTTGTATTACTCGGCGCTGGAGATTGGCCTGACGCGGCGCGACAAGCTGCGTTTCCTCAAGGGTTACTTCCGCCAGCCGCTGCGCCAGATCCTGGCTGAGCAATCGGCGTCCCTGAGCCTGATACAGCGCAAGGCCGACAAGCTGTATGCACGCAAACAACGCTACGGGGATGCGCTCTGATGGCGGGTTGGAACCTGGAACCTGCTTACGCCGCCCTGGCGGATGATTTCGGAAGCCTTGCAGCAGTGTTCGCCTTGCAAGGCGAGCGCCTGACCCGCGACCCCCTCTCGGAGGTGATCCGCGTGGAGCGCGGTGGGGTCAATTATTACGTGAAGCGCTATGTCGGGGCCGGCAAGGGCCTGCGGCGCTACCTGGGCAAGCCACGGGTGAAGTCCGAGTGGCAGAACCTCAAGCGCTTCGCCAAGTGGGGCATTCCCACCGCCGACGTGGTGGCCTGGGGCCTGGAACGCAAGGGCCTGGCCTACGCCCGGGGGGCGATGATCACCCGCGAGTTGCCCAAGACCGAAGATTTGTCGGTGCTGGCCGAGCGCAACGATGCGCGCCTCAAGGACCCCAAGTGGGTCGATGCCGTGAGTCGCCAGCTCGCCGAATACACGCGCACCATGCATGATCATCGCTTCACCCATAACGACTTGAAGTGGCGCAACCTGCTGATCGACGACCAGCAGACGCTGTATTTGATCGACTGTCCCAACGGTGATTTCTGGCGCGGTTTCTGGCTCAAGTACCGCATCACCAAGGACCTGGCCTGCCTGGATAAGGTGGCCAAATATCACCTGTCGGCCACCCAGCGCCTGCGCTTCTACATGCAATACCGCCAACGCTCGCATCTGACGGCGTCGGATAAACAGCGAATTCGCCATGTGGTGAAGTTTTTCGAGGGACGCGAATGAGTGATTTCCTGGCGGCCGACGACCGCGCTTTACTTGAGCGCAACGGCCTCGCGACTTTCGACGCCCTGTGGGCCAAGCAATTGGACGCAGTGGATGAGCCGAACACCAGCCGGGGCGGCTGGAGCAGCGTATTTCGCCTGGAGCTCGACGGCCAGGGGTATTACCTCAAGCGCCAGAGTGACTACCTGACGCGCACCCTGCATCGCCCGTTTGGCGAGCCAAGTTTTGCCCGCGAATTTCGCAATATCAGCCGCTATCGCCAGTTGGGGATCCCGGCCCTGCAGGCGGCGTTTTTCGGCCAGCGCAAGGTCAATGGCGAGCATCGCGCGATGTTGCTGACGCGCGCCCTGGACGGCTGGAATGACCTGGAGTCATTGCTGGAGCAGTGGCCTTCACTGAGCGATGCCCAGCACCGCGCCATCCTGCAAGCCAGCGGCCAGTTGGCTCGGCGGCTGCACAGCGTTGGCCAGGTGCACGGCTGTTTTTATCCCAAGCATATTTTCCTGCAGGCGACGGGCGACGGTTACGCCGCGCAGCTGATCGACCTGGAGAAAACCCGTCCGCTGTTGTTCGGCTGGCGGGATCGGGTCAAGGACCTGGAGCCGCTGTTGCGCCGTGCACCGCAGTGGTCGGATGAGCAGGTGCGCCAACTCCTGGCGGCGTACCTCGAACAGCCTGAGGATAGCGCGCTGCTCGCCACCTGGCACCAGCGCTTGACCGCGCGGCGTAGCCACAAGGAGAACCGCTGATGCGTTTGTCCGAGTTGAAAAAAGCCGGGCGTACCCCTGGCCTGCCAATGACCCTTGACCTGGCGGACGCTGCTGGCCCTGGGCAGTTGCAACTGCTGAGCCTGTTGCGTGTATTGCCGGGCGAGCGCTACGTCGGCGCAGCGGTCTGGCGCGGGCGTCCGGTACTGGCCAAGTTGCTGGTAGGCAGTAAGGCCGCGCGACATTTTCAGCGTGAACTCGGCGGCGTGCGCCTGCTCGCCGAACACGGCTTGACCACACCGCTGCTGCTGGCCGATGGGTTGCAGGAAGGCGAGGGCGGCTGGCTGTTGTTCGAGTTTATCGAAGGCGCTGAGAGCCTGGCGGATGCCTGGCACGCGGTCGAAGGCTTGCCGCCGCTGGCGGATGAGCAAACCGCCGTGCTGGCCGAAGCGTTGGGTGCGATTGCCCGGATGCACGCCAAAGGGCTGTGGCAGGAAGACCTGCACCTGGACAACCTGCTGCGCCAGGGCGAAAAGCTGTATCTGATTGACGGTGCCGGGATTCGTGCCGAAGAGGCAGGCAAGCCGCTGTCGCGCAACCGGGTGCTGGAGAACCTCGGGGTGTTTTTCGCCCAGTTGCCGAAAAACCTCGAGCCGTTTACCGAGGAACTGCTGGTGTATTACCTGCTGGGCAATGGTGAGCACGCGCTGCCGCTCGAAGCCCTGGAGAAGCAGGTGCGCAAGGTCCGCGCCTGGCGCCTGAAGGACTATTTGAACAAGGTCGGCCGTGAATGCACGCTGTTCAGCGTGGTGCGCGGTGCCTTCGGCCTGCGTGCGATTCGGCGCGAGGAAGAGCCGGCCATGCTGCCGGTGCTGGCACAGGCTGACGCGTTGCTGGATCAAGGCCACCTGTACAAGACCGGGGGGGCGGCCAGTGTGGCCAAGGTCGAAGTGGCCGGCCGACCGCTGGTGATCAAACGCTACAACATCAAAGGCTTCACCCATTGGCTCAAGCGCTTCTGGCGTCCGAGCCGCGCCTGGCATTCCTGGCGCGAAGGCAATCGCCTGGCGTTCCTCGGCATTGCCACGCCCACGCCGCTGGCTGTATTGGAAAAGCGTTTTTTCTGGCTGCGCAGCCGGGCTTATCTGGTCACCGAGTACCTGCCGGGGCCAGACATCATCGAGCGTTTCGCACCCTATGTTGAGCACGGCGACGCGCCTGAAAACGAACTGCTGGCGCTGGACCATCTGTTCGCCGAGCTGATTCGCGAGCGCATCAGCCATGGCGATTTCAAAGGCCACAACCTGTTCTGGGATAACGATCGCTGGTCGCTGATCGACCTGGACGCGATGTGTCAGCACAGCTCTGCCGCCAGCTTCGCCCCGGCGTATGCCAAGGACCGTGCGCGGTTTATGCGCAATTGGCCGCAGAGCAGTGCGTTGTATCAGTTGATCGATCAGCGTTTGCCCAAAGGGATCGAGATTGGTGGCTCCCTGTAGCAGGGCTTGAGGGCAATATGAACGTAGATGGGCAACCCAGAAGAACCTGAAACCTAGGGTTAAATATCCTGGGGCGGATGAAAAACTAACCCCCCCCCGCAGTTTCTGCTCTTTGACAGTGAGGCGGAGCGTGTTGCAGAAGGTGTGGCAGCGAAACCGCCAAACCTACCATCTGGCTTTGGGCTTCTGTGTTGAAACCCTTCATGAGTTTCTCCATGAGAAACATCAGCAGCGCCCCCCATCGGCGTGAGCGTTTTACGACCGGACCAGGAAAATCGAGCCTTTGACGTGCTCAAACGCAAGTTTTATTGCAGTGGAGGGCGGAGCAAGGTAGGTGAGGGTTTTGAAAATTGGGGGCTGAAAATTTTTCCTACTGCAGAAAGCGAAAAGCCCCGGTGAAACTCACCGAGGCTATAACGCCGACCGGGATCCCCCAGTCCATTTGCGGCAGATTCTATGCCCGCGATTTTAGAGTGTCAGCGCGCACCACCTGAGTAGCCGATAGGCCGTGGTCGTGCCGAGTCTACTGATGCGCTCAATAGTAAGCGCTGTTGCCTGAGCAACAGTTGTCGGACAGTTGTTGGCCCAGAACGACAGCCCGCTTTGACCCTGAAACATTATCCAATTGATTTAATTCAATAAAAATCCTGGCACGGGCTCTGCAATGGCTCCTGGTGAACCCTTTCACTGGTCGCAGCGGAGCCCTGTATGCCTTTCAGCCTTTCCACGTATTTCCGTTTGATCTGCCTTGGCGCCGCGCTGTTGCTGGGCCACGCTGCCAGTGCCCAGGCCGCCGAAGGCGATGATGCCGTGCCGTCCCTGGCCGGCAAGCGCATTGCAGTGAGCATGACCGGCACCAGTCACTATTTCGATATCAAGGCGTTCCAGGCTCAGGTCGATGAGATCAAGCGCCTCGGCGGCACGCCGATCACCCTCGATGCCGGGCGCAACGACAAGAACCTGGTGACCCAGTTGCAAACCGTGGTCACCCAGAAACCTGACGCCGTGATTCAGACCCTCGGCACCCTCAGTGTGATCGACCCCTGGCTCAAGCGCATCAGCAAGGCCGGCATCCCGCTGTTCACCATTGATGCGCCGTCGCAATACAGCCTCAACAACACCACCTCCGACAACGTCGCCACCGGCAAGGCCCTGGCTGATCAATTGATCAAGGACGCCGGCGGCAAAGGCAAGATCCTGGTGTTCAACGGCTTCTATGGCGTGCCGGTGTGTGCGATCCGTTATGACCAGTTGAAGCTGGCGCTCAAGGACTATCCACAGCTGGAAATCATCCAGCCAGAGCTGCGCGATGTGATTCCCAACACTGTGCAGGACGCCTATTCCCAAGTGTCGGCGTTGCTTAACAAATACCCTGCGGGCAGCGTCTCGGCGATCTGGTCGGCGTGGGACATTCCGCAACTGGGCGCGAGCAAGGCGCTGATCGATGCCAAGCGTACCGAGATCAAGACTTACGGCGTCGACGGCACGCCGGAAGTACTGGCGCTGCTCGGCCAGGCGAATTCGCCGGTAGGGGCGGTCGTGGCGCAGCAACCGGCGTTGATCGGCAAGACCGCCGTGCAGAACGTGGCGCGTTACCTGGCCGGGCAACGTGACCTGCCCAAGGAAACCCATGTGGCGACGCTACTGACCACCGCCGGCAACCTGGCGCAGGTTCAGCAACTGCGGGGTGACTGATGGCGGCATTGCACCTGCAACACCTGCATAAACGCTTTGGTGCCACCCTGGCGCTGGAGGATGCGAGCCTTAAAGTCGAACGCGGCACCATCCACGGTCTGGTGGGGGAGAACGGTGCGGGCAAGTCGACCTTGATCAAGATCCTGGCCGGCATCCACAAGGCGGACGCGGGGCAGGTGAATATCGACGGCCAGTCGTACGCCGCGTTGTCGCCGCGCCAGGTCGATGCGCTGGGCGTGCAGTTTATCCATCAGGAGCGCTTGTTGCCGGCGAGTTTTACCGTGGGGGAAGCGCTGTTTTTCGGGCATGAATTGCGGCGCGGGCCCTTTGTTGATCGACGCCGCCAGCAGCACGAAGCCGAGCGCTTGCTGGCGGAGTATTTTGAGCTGCAATTGCCCGCCGGGGCGCTGGTGAGCGAGCTGAACAGTGCCGAGCGCCAGGTGCTGCAAATCACTCGGGCGTTGATTCGCCAGCCCAAGATCCTGGTGTTCGACGAACCCAGCGTGGCGCTGGTCAAGCGCGAAGTCGACCAGTTGCTGCGTATCGTCAAACGCCTGCGTGATCAGGGCATATCCATCCTGTACATCTCCCATTACCTGCAGGAAATCGACAGCCTGTGCGATGAAGTCACGGTGCTGCGCAATGGTCGGGATGTGGCGGTGGTGCAGCCACGGCATACGTCCAGTGCCGAGATCGCGCGGTTGATGGTTAACCGTGAGGTGCAGGAGATGTACCCCAAGGCCAAGGTTGTGCTGGGGGCGCCGTTGTTGCAGGTACGCGGGTTGAGCCTGGCGCGGCGCTATCGGCAGATCGACCTGGAAGTGCGGCGCGGCGAAATCCTTGGCCTGACTGGGCTGGTCGGCTCGGGAGCCAAGGAATTGTTCAAGACACTCTTCGGCGTCGAGCGCGCCGACAGCGGCAGCGTGCATCTGGATGGGCGTTTGCTGCGCCTGCGTTCGCCGGGCCAGGCGATTGCCGAGGGCATTGCGCTGGTGCCGGAAGAGCGGCGCAGCCAGGGGATTTCGCCGCTGCTTTCGGTGCTGGAAAACCTGACGCTGGCGGGGCTTGGGCGGTTCAGCCGCTGGGGCTGGTTGGACCGCCGCAAGGAACAGGCGGAAAGCCTGCGGCTGATCGACGAATTGGCAATCAAGGCACCTGGAGCCCAAGCGGCCGTCAGCCAGCTCAGTGGCGGCAATCAGCAAAAAGTCGCCCTGGGCAAATGGCTGAGCCGCCGCTCGGCGGTGTACCTGCTGGATGAGCCCTGCGTGGGGGTGGATGTGGGGGCGAAGGTGGAGATCTATCGCTTGATCGGGCGCTTGGTGCAAGAGGGCGCAGCGGTGTTGGTGTTGTCTTCGGATTTGCCAGAGTTGTTGGGGATCAGTGATCGAATCCTGGTGCTGCATCGTGGTGAGATCGCCGGTGAATTCCTTGCCGGGGAAGCGGACAGCGATCAATTGCTGGCTTGTGCGACGGGGGTCGTTGTTGCTGCGGCTTTAAAAACTCGCGAGGTGGAACATGCTTGAAGCCGCGACGCCTGGGTTATCGCAGCGCTTGTGGGTACTGATGCTGCGCCGTGGTTCGGTGGGGGTGTTTGTGGTGATCCTGCTGGGGTTTGCCGTGGCCGCGCCGAACTTTCTGTCGGTGGGCAATCTGGCCAATGTGTTCAGCCAGTCGGCGATTCTCGGCGTGTTGGCCTTCGGGCTCACCTGCGTGATTATCGGCGGCGGTTCGAACGTGGTGGCCGGTGGGCTGGACCTGTCGTTGGCGGCCAACCTGGGGTTGTGTGCGGCGGTGTTCAGCCGCCTCAACAATGCCGGCCTGGACCTGTGGCTGACCTTAATGCTGACCATGGGTTGCGGCCTGGCGGTTGGCCTGCTCAATGGCCTGGCTGTGGTGTTGCTGCGCTTGCCGCCATTGCTGGCGACGCTGGCGAGCATGAACGTACTGGCCGGGCTGGAGCTGGTGTTGACGGAAAATACGGTGGTCTCCACCGATTCGCCGCTGCTGGACATCCTCAGCGGCGGGGCTTGGTGGGGGGTGCCGGCCCTGGCTTGGGTGCTGCTGGTGGCGGCAGCGTTGTTGACCTTACTGATCCAGCACTCGCCCTACGGGCTGCGCCTGCATGCGGTTGGCGAGTATCCCCAGGCGGCTGAGGCGGCGGGCATTCGTGTGCCCGCCTACGTGTTGTCGAGCTATGTGCTGTCCGGCCTGTGCGCCGCTGTGGCTGCGCTGTGTTCGGCGGCGTTTTTCAGCGGCAGCACCACCGGTTCCGGCGACATGCTGCTGTCGGTGGTAGCGATCGCCTTTCTCGGTGTGGTGTTTTCCCGCAGGCTGGTGGCGAGTATCCCGGGTACTTTGCTTGCAGCGCTGTTGATCGGTTTTCTGATCAATGGCTTTCAACTGCTTAACCTCTCCAGTTTTTGGGTCAATGGTGTGCAGGGCGTGTTGATTTTGCTGGTAGTCGCGGCGTCCAGTGCATTGAACCGAGGGGCGACGGCATGATCCCACGCGCATTATTGCCGCTGGCATTGCCACTGGTATTCACGCTGATTGTCGTGGTGTTTGCGCTGCAAGCGCCGGGCTTCCTCAGTGCAGGCAACCTGAAAAGCCTGGTGCTGAACAACTTCGTGCTGCTGGCGATTGTCGCCATCGGCATGACCTACGCAGTGGCGGCCGGTGGCATTGATTTGTCGGTGGGCACGGCACTGGACTTTGCCAGTTTCAGTTTTGTGGTGCTGCTCAATGGTGGGCATGGCTGGGCGCTGGCGGCCGCGGGCGCGCTGGTGGCGGCGCTGCTGGTAGGGCTGGTCAATGCCGGCCTGATTGCCGGGCTGCGGATCAGTCCGTTCCTGGCAACCCTGGGTACGCTGTTTATCGGCACCAGCGCCCAGCAATTGCTTTCGGACGGCGGCCAACCGATCTATATCAGCCAAGGCTTGAAGCCCGAGTTCACGGGGCTGACACCGCTGCTGATCGTTGTGGGGTTGGCGCTGTTCTACGGCCTGGCCCTGGCGCGTGGACGCCTGGGCCGCGAGTTGCTGGCCCAGGGCACCCAGCCGCTGCTGGCGTATTACTCGGGGTTGTCGGTGCGGCGCATCGTCAGCGTCGTGGCCCTGGCTACCGCCCTGGCTTGTGGGGTGGCGGGCGTATTGCTCAGCTCGACAGTCAGCGCCTATGTGCCGCTGTCCGGTAACGCGTTTTTGCTCAACGCGATTGGCGCGGTGTTTATCGGCACCACCTTGAGCCGACAGGGCCGTGCGAACATTCCCGGGACCCTGCTGGGCGTGTTGTTTATCAACGTTATCGCCAACGGCTTGCTGCTGATCGGCTGGAATTTCTATTGGCAGCAGGTGGCGACTGGGGTGCTGATTTTTGTGGTGCTGGCGTTCAGCTTTGCCAGTCGGCGCTTGGTCGAGCGCGCCTAGTGTTACCTGGCGTTGATCAACGATTGGCGGATCTCCCGCAAGCCACTCGGCTACGATGTTCACTAAAAGGCCTGCCAGACGACAATAACGGCGATGCCTTGCCGGTCGTTGCCTCTGCCGTGCACGATCTGCCGCCAGGCCAAGGACGGCAGCATCGAGATCTTCCGTTAGCGCGCAGTGACAACCGGTCGCCACATTCCCTAGATCATCCCGCCGCATGTTTACGCTATAATCCCGCCCTTTAGCTGTTTCCTGCCCAGGCGGGAAGCACACTTTTTTCAGGCGCAACCCGCCTGCATGCAGACTAAAAGAGGCTAGACCCCTGTGGCATTGACGATTCTTGGCCTGTCCGGCGCCCTTAGCCATGATCCTTCCGCAGCCCTGTATATCGACGGCAAGCTGATCGCGGCCGCCGAAGAAGAGCGCTTCGTACGCGACAAACATGCAAAGAACCGCATGCCCTACGAGTCGGCGAAGTTCTGCCTGGAACAGGCCGGCATCAAGCCTTCCGACGTTGACGTGGTGGCGATCCCGTTCGCCCCGATCAGCCTGTTCGGCGAGGCGCGCTGGCACTACGCCAAGCGTTACTGGTACGCCCCGGACCGCGCCCTCGACGCGATCCTGATGGGCAACCGTCGCTACAAGCGCTACCGCAACAAGATCGTCTGGTGCCTGGAGCAACTGGGCTTCGATCCGAAGAAAATCAAGATCGAGCCGGTTGAACACCACCTGGCCCACGCTTCCAGCGCCTACCACTGCTCCGGCTTCCAGGAGAAGACCGCGATCCTCGGGATCGACGGCAAGGGTGAGTACGCCACGACGTTCTTCGGCTACGGCGAGAACGGCAAGATCCACAAGATCAAGGAATTCTACGATCCGGACTCCCTCGGTGGCCTGTACGGCGCGATCACCGAGTTCCTCGGTTTCGAGATGCTCGACGGTGAATTCAAGGTCATGGGCATGGCGCCGTACGGCGACGCCAGCAAATACGATTTCTCGCGGCTCGCCTCGTTTGAAAACGGCGAGCTGGTGATCAACACCGACTACGCCAACGTTATCGGCCTGCGCCGTTACAAAGAGAAGGGCAAGGGCTTCTACTTTTCGCCAAAACTGATCGAGTGGCTGGGCCCCAAGCGCGAAGGCGACATCGCCGACGAGCCATACATCCACTACGCCGCCAGCATGCAGGCGCTGTTTGAAAAACTGGCCTTGCAGATGATCGACCATTACCTGGGCGACATCCTCAAGGACACCGGCAAGCTGGCCTTCGCCGGCGGCTGTGCGCTGAACGTCAAGCTGAACCAGAAGATCATTGCCCGTGACGACGTCAAGGAGCTGTTCGTGCAGCCGGCGTCCGGCGATGCCGGCACCGCTGTCGGTGCCGCCGCTTACGTGTCCCACGCCCGTGGTGTACCGGTGGAGAAGATGGAACACGTCTATCTCGGCCCGTCCTACAGCAACGAAGACGTGATCGCAGCCTGTGCCAAGCACGAGAGCAAGCCGAACTGGCGCAAGATCGAAAACATGCCTAAGCGCATCGCCAGGATCATGGTCGACGGCAACCCGGTGGCCTGGTTCCAGGGCCGCATGGAATTTGGCCCGCGCGCCCTGGGTGGTCGTTCGATCATCGGTTGCCCAAGCGCCACGGGCGTGGCTGACCGCATCAACCACCAGATCAAGTTCCGCGAGCGCTGGAGGCCTTTCTGCCCGTCGATGCTCGACACCGTGGCCCCGCAGATGATCAAGGTCGATCACCCGGCGCCGTTCATGACCTTCACCTTTGAAGTGTCGGAAGAGTGGAAGACCCGCGTACCGGAAGTGGTGCATGAAGATGGCACGTCTCGCGCCCAGGTGCTCAAGCGCGAATACAACCCGCGCTACTACGACATGATGAAAGAGCTGGAAGTGCTGACCGGTAACGGCGTATCCCTGAACACTTCGCTCAACCGTCGTGGCGAAGCGATGATCTGCTCGCCGACCGACGCGCTGAACATGTTCTTCGGCTCGGACCTGCAGTACCTGATCATGGAAGATATTCTGGTCGTCAAGGATGGCGTGGACCCTTATGACGCTGTGGTTTAAATGCTGAACCGCTTCCAGGCTTGGCGTGAACGTGGCTGGGCGCCTGTCGAGGCCGAGGTTTACGCCCAGGCCTGGCTGCGGTTTGGTGGCAGCGTGGCGACCCATCCGCAGGTCGTCGAGCGCTTGGCGACGCTGGCACAGATTCCGGTGCGCTACCTGGGCTGGGAGCAGGACGGCGAGCTCAAGGGGGCGATTGCCACCTGGGGACGCGACCTGGCCCTGTCCAAGGACGTGCTCAAGCGCAGTGGCAAGAAAGGCCTGTTTGACCTGGGTAATGCCGAGATCATCCTGCCCATTGCTGCCGATGCGCAGGTGCCGGTGCGCCATCGTGGGCGCTACCTGTCGGCGCTGAATGAAGGCCGCGTCAGCACCCTCAAGCCCCAGGCCGAGCAACTGGCCATGGCCCGTACCCCCGAAGACCTGTCGAAGAAATTTCGCTACAACCAGCGCCGCGAGCTGCGTCTGCTGGAAGAGGCGGGCGGTGTGGTGCGCGCGGTCAGTGAGTTCTCCAGCAGTGAGCTGGCGGCGATCTACTGCGATCTGTTCCAGCGTCGTTGGGGGTTCCCGGCGACCGGGGCCGAGCGCCTCGCCGAGGTGCTGGCATTGCTCAAGGAGTTCCTGATCGGTTCGGTGTTGTTTCTCAACGATGCCCCTATTGCCGTGCAATTGGTGTATCGCGTCGAATCACCTGAATGGATCAGCATTGAATACGTCAACGGCGGGGTCGACCCTGAAACCCGCGCGTTCAGCCCTGGCAGTGTGTTGAGTTTCCTCAATACGCAAAGTGCCTGGGAGCAGGCCCGGGCCGGGGATAAACCGCTGCGTTTTTCTTTTGGGCGTGCCGACCGTGAATACAAGGAGCGCTGGTGCACGCCAGTGCCGGTGTTCAGCCTATGAGCCGCAAACAGCAACTGCTCAAGCGCCATCGACGCAACAAGCGCATTGCGCTGCTGATGGGCTTGCTGGTGTTGGTCGTGGCCGGTGTGCTGGTGGCCTGGTGGCTGCCGTTGATCCTGGCGGTGCTGCTGTGGGTGGCCCACGAAGCCTGGTTCGCCGACCATTTGTTCTATTCGCCCAAGGATGACTACCAGTACCGCTTTGCTCCCGGTGGCCAGTCGGTCGGTGTGCGCCTGGACGCCGGGCGACTGGTGCCACAAGCGCCTTTGGAACTGGCGGGCGATGAAACACTGATCGTCGAAGTGCAGCTCAAGAGCAGTTGGTTGGGGCGCTTCTTGGATCCAGCGGTTGAATTGTCCGGGGATCGCCAGGCGTTCGAGCGTGGTGTGGCCGGCAAGCGTTACCTCAACCTCACCGGTTCCGCGACGGCACTGGCCGGCGGTGAGCTGCACCTGCGCGGTCGCTATTGCCGCGTGATCGGTCAGCCGGTGCTGTGGGTCTTCCGGCAACCGGACCTGGCCCGCCAGCGAGTGATGGTGATCGCGCCCCATGCCGACGACGCTGAACTGGCTGCATTCGGCCTGTATGGCCAGGCGGACGAAAGCTGGATCGTGACCCTGACCGCTGGCGAAATCGAGGCCGAGCACTATCAGCAGATGGGCCTGCCCAAGGCCGACGCCGCGCGGATCAAAGGACGCCTGCGTGCCTGGGACAGCATTGCCGTACCGCGCTGGGCTGGCGTACCTGAGGCGCGGTGCGTGCAACTGGGTTACTTCTGCCTGCAACTGCCGGCCATGCGTGACGCTCCCGATCAGCCCCAGGCGTCCCGCGAAGCGCAACTGGACGATACGCGGCTGTTCCGCCAGTTCAATGCCCTGGCGCTGCCCAGTGATGCGGACGGCGCGCCGACCTGGAACAACCTGATTGCCGACCTGCGCGCGGTGTTGCTCAAGGCGCGCCCCGAGGTCATCGTGGTACCGACCCCGGTGCTTGATCCTCACCCGGACCATATCTGTGCCCACGCCGCGGTGGTGCAGGCATTGGACGGGCTTGAATGGCAGCCGACCACGCTGCTCGGTTATGCCAACCACCTGCATGATAATGACCGCTGGCCCATGGGCGATTCCGGTGCCGGCGTGGCGTTGCCGCCGCAGTTCGATGCGACCCAGGTGCTTGAGCCTTATTGCCGGGTGCTGACCCTCGGCCAACAGCGGGACAAGGCGATGGCGCTGGGCATGATGCATGACCTGCAACCCCGCGCGCCGTTCAAGCGTCGGGTGCGCCGCCTGTTGCAGCAATGGCTGGCCGGTCGTGGTCCATCGCCTTATGGTGAGAATGAATTCTTCCGCAAGGCCGTGCGCCGTCACGAGCTGCTTTGGGTATTGAAGCCGGACCGGGATTGACTATTTTTCGTTGGGCCGCTCGTGCGTAGCGGCCTGATTGCCCCATGGAGTGATATGAAGCCTCGTTTCAAGGTTTTGCAGTTGCAGCCGGACTACAACGTCAAGCTCAATGATTTCGCCGACCTCGGCGAGCAGATCGTCAAGTCGTTGCCGGTCGAGCGTTTCGAGGTCACGTCGGCCTTCCTCAGCGGGCGCCCGCGGCCGGGTCAACCGTTGAGCGTGGCCGCGCACTCCAAGTATTTCGAGTTTCCCGAAAAGGCCCTCAAGGGCATTCGCCTGGGCGCGATGTGGCAAATCTACAAGTACTGCCGCGAGCAGAAGTTCGACGTGGTCATCTGTAACCGTTTCAAGTCGGTGAACATGATGCTGTCGCTCAATCGCTGGTTGAAGATCCCGCTGTGCATCGGCATCTCCCATGGGTTTGGCGAGTACGAGCGGGCTTATCGTCGGCGCCAGACGCGCCGTCTGGTGAGCCCGGCCTGGCGCTTCGTCGGCGTGTCGGCAGCGGTCCGTGACTATCTGGTCGGCCTCAATTGCGGCTTTACCCGCGAGAACACCACCTTCGTCACCAATGCCATCGACATTCCCCAGGCCGAAGCCTTGCAACTGCCGCGCGACCAGGCGCGCCAGGAACTTGGCCTGCCCCTCGATGCACGAATCATCGGCGCCCTGGGGCGCCTGGTGCCGATCAAGGGCCACACGCACCTGTTGCAGGCGTTTGCCCGGCTCAAGGACAAATACCCCAACGCCCAGGTCGGCATCATCGGCTCTGGCCGTGCCGAAGCGGACTTGCGCGCGGACATCGAGCGCCTCGGCCTCACCGGCCGCGCGCACTTGCTGGGCTTTCGTGAAGATGGCCTCAAATACGTGCGTGCCTTCGATATCTGGACCATGCCTTCGTTGCTGGAAGGGCTGGGGCTGGCGCTGCTGGAAGGCATGAGCGGGCGCCTGCCAGTGATTGCCTCCAATGGCCCGGCCATGTTGCCATTGGTGGAGGGGGCGGGTGGTTTGTCCCACGAACCCGGCAATGTCGAGCAACTGACAGCCGCCTTGGATACCTACCTGGCGATGAGTGACGAACAATTGCGTGCCAAAGGTGAACAGGTGTTCCGCTACCTGGAAGAAAACCACGCCCTGGCCGAATTCCAACAGAAATACCTGGACTTGATCGAAAGCGGTTTAAAGGAAGTAGGAAGAGCATGACTCAGCAGCAACCCCTGGTCTCGGTGATTATCGCGTCCTACAACCATGGCCGGTACATCGAAGAGAGCATCCTCAGCGTGCTCGCCCAGACGTACCCGAATATCGAACTGCTGGTGGTGGACGACGGCTCCAAGGATGACAGTGTCGAACGTATCCAGCGCCTGCAGGCCGAGCACGGCTTTGATTTCCAGGTACAACAGAACCAGGGGCTGACCGCCACGCTCAACGGCGCCATCGCCCGCGCCAAGGGCAGCCTGATCGCACCGTTCGGCTCCGATGACATCATGCTGCCTGATCGTATTGCCATTCAGGTGGCGTACATGCAGGACAAGCCGAAAGTGGGCATCTGCGCCGGCAACATCGAGCTGATCGATGGCGACGGTCACCTGCACCCGGAGAAGAAACAGCGCCGCGACGTACCGTTTCGCAGCCTGGATTTCGATGATCTGTTCATGGATCGCAAACCCTTCCCGCCGGCGCCGACCATGCTGATTCGTCGCGAAGCGCTGGAGCAAGTGGGCGGCTTCGATCCGCTGATTCCCCTGGAAGATTTGCTGATCCAGTTGAAGATCACCGCCGCGGGCTACACCATCGACGCCCTCGACGTGGTGATGGCGCGCTATCGCCAGCACGCGAGCAACACCTACAAGAACCACCGCTACATGATCCAGAACATCCTCAAGACCTACGCCAAGTTCAGCGAGCACCCGGCTTATGACGCGGTGCGCTACAACTTCTTGAACTCGATGTTCCTCAAGACCGCCGACCGGGACCGGCCGCTGGCGCGGGAGATCCTCAAGCAGATCCCATTGAAGTTCTGGGGGCGCAAGACCTTGCGTGGCCTGGTGCGTCTGTACTTGATGCCCCTCAGGAGCTGAGGCGGCGAGGGGGGTAAAAAAAGGCGACTATCAGCGGTGATAGTCGCCTTTTTTATCAGGCGCTGGGAATCGCCAAAGCCTGCACCTGTGCCCGAATCTTCGCGGTGGCACCTTGGCTGGCAACGGCCGCATAACCTTTGGCCAGCTGTTCGAAGTGAGTCTCGAACAACCAGGCGCGGTCCTGCGGGTAGCGCTGCATATGGCGCAGGTTACGCTGGCGCAGGGCGTTGCGCAGCGGCGAAGGGAAGATGCGCAGGTCGGCGATATCGATCAGGCCGAACTCACCGTCATCCATCAGCAGCACGTTCCCCAGGTGCAACGAACGGAAGTACACGCCGCGCTCATGCAACTGGGCCATGAACTGGCCGAAGCGCTCGATCAGCGACTCGCGCAGGCTGCTGTCCAGGCTTTGCAGGGCCTGGCGCAGGGTCAGGCCGGGTAGCGGCGAGTAGATCACGGCGCTGCTGCCGTCGTGCAGCCCATACAGGCCAAGAATCTGCGGCGTGGGGATACCCAGGGTACGCAATTGCTCGGCGTTACTGGCAAACCGCTCGGAGTAGGGGTTGAAGCTGCCCGAGGTGTACCAGCGCCGCGGGCGGAAGACCTTGAGGAAACGGCCGTCAGCCAGGCGCAGGACTTTCGGGCCCAGGCCGTCGGCTTCGATGACGTGTGCATGGCTGCACAGTTGCTCGAAGGCGGCTGGTTTGAGGGCTTGTACCGGCATGCGCAGCACGCTGCGACGACGCTGGGCGATGCTCAGGCCGGCGATGAGAGCCAGTGGGATCCACAAGACAAACCAGTGCTCCTTGGGTCGCGACAGGATGCCACCGCCTTCGGTCAGGCCGGCGCCGATGCCGTACATCAACAGGGAAGACGCCAGGATAAACAGCGGCTGCGCACGTTCCTTGAGGCCTTTGTACAGGCCCCAGCCGAGCATGAAGATCCACGGGATAAACCCGATGATGCCGACGTAATACAGCACGCCCAGGGCGAAGCTGTGGGGCTCGCGCAGTTGGTAGCCATCGGCCAGGGTCAGGTACAGCTCCGAATCGTAGCTGTGGCCGATCCACGGGTGTTCGGCGATGCGTTGCAGCGACATGCCCCACAGTTCAAAGCGGAACGAGCTGCCACGGTTGGTGATCAGTTCCGGGTAGAACAGCAGGAGCCCGGCGGCGCCCACGACCATGCCCGCGATCAGCAGTGCCGAGCGGCGATTACGGCTGATAAAGGTCATCCAGAGGATGGTCAGCGTCAGTGCCACCAGTGGCGTGCGCGAGCCGGTGGCCAGGACCGTCGCGGTCATGATCGCCAGGGCGGGTACGCTGAACCACAGTACGCTCAGGCGCTGGGTGGTCATGCAGACATACAGCCAGTAAACGCAGAAGAAGCCAAATACGTGGGAACTGAGCAGCGGGTTATCGAGGGCGCCGCGGCCGCCGATCATGCGCATGCCCGGCTCGAAACCCTTGACGAATGCCACGAGGTTGCACAGGCAGACCACCAGTGCGATCACCGCCGCACTGAAGAAAATCGGCTTGAACAGTTCATTGCGGTAATGCAGCAACAGCCCGCAGCCGGCAAACAGCATGAACGTGTGCAGGGGACGCTTGAACAGGTCCGTGTCCGGGTGTTGCTCCGGGCTCCAGAACAGGCTGATCAGGGCCCAGGCGGAAAACACCAGGAATGCGATCGCCAGCGGCTCGCGCAACAGTTCCTTGAATTCCCGCGGGCGCAGGCACAGCAGCAGCAAGGTCGGCGCACTGAACAGGGCGTAGTAGAACTTGTGCAGCACATTGCGATTGGTGACGAAGAACAGCGAGCTCAGCAACAACAACAAGCCAATGGGCAAAATCCAGAGAACCAGAAAGTCGAAAACGCGATTTGAGCCATACATCAGGCGCTTGGAGTGCATACGCAAAGCCATTCCAGATTGAGAAAGCCGACCATCTTAAAGTAGTGGCTATATAATGTCGCCGGTTGGATCCAGCCGGGTTGTGGGTCATGCCGGGTGCAAGTACAACAGAGAAGCTGTGCTAAAGTCAGCCTCCTTTTTCAAAACGCCGCGTGATATGACCGACTCCAGTCCGAGCGCAAGCCCTTCGAGCTTGAAAATATACTTCCGCCTGCTCAGTTACGTCAGGCCCTACGCGGGCTTGTTCGCGCTGAGTATCGTCGGATTTCTGATTTTCGCGTCGACCCAGCCAATGCTGGGTTACATCCTCAAGTACTTTGTCGACGGCCTTTCCAATCCGGAAGCTGTGCTGTTCCCCAGCGTGCCGTTCCTGCGTGACCTGCAGTTGCTGCAAGCCGTGCCGCTGCTGATCATCCTGATCGCGGCCTGGCAGGGCCTGGGTTCGTTCCTGGGCAACTACCTGCTGGCCAAGGTGTCACTGGGCCTGGTCCATGACCTGCGCGTGCAGTTGTTCAATAACCTGCTGACCCTGCCCAACCGCTATTTCGACAATCACAATTCCGGGCACCTGATTTCGCGCATCACCTTCAACGTGACCATGGTCACGGGGGCGGCGACCGATGCGATCAAAGTGGTGATACGCGAAGGCATGACGGTGATCTTCCTGTTTGCCTCGCTGCTGTTCATGAACTGGCGCCTGACGCTGGTGATGATCGCGATCCTGCCGCTGATCGCGGTGATGGTCAGCACGGCCAGCAAGAAATTCCGCAAGCAGAGCAAGAAGATCCAGGTCGCCATGGGCGACGTCACCCACGTGGCCTCGGAAACCATCCAGGGCTACCGCGTGGTGCGCAGCTTCGGCGGCGAAGTCTACGAGGAAAAGCGCTTCCTCAAGGCCAGCCAGAGCAACACCAACAAACAGTTGAGCATGACCCGCACCGGGGCGATCTACACCCCGGCCCTGCAACTGGTGATCTACACCGCCATGGCGGTGCTGATGTTCCTGGTTCTTTATCTTCGCGGTGACGCGTCGGCCGGTGACATGGTGGCCTACATCACCTTGGCCGGTTTGCTGCCCAAGCCGATCCGCCAGCTTTCGGAAGTCAGCTCGACCATCCAGAAGGGCGTGGCCGGCGCCGAAAGCATTTTCGAGCAGTTGGACGAAGAAGTTGAAGTCGACCGCGGCACCATCGAGCGTGACCAGGTCAATGGGCGCCTGGAAGTGCGCAACCTGAACTTCACCTACCCCGGTACCGAGCGCCATGTCCTCAAGGACATCAGCTTTACCGCCGAACCTGGGCAGATGATCGCCCTGGTCGGGCGCTCGGGCAGTGGCAAGTCGACCCTGGCCAGCCTGATCCCGCGTTTCTACCACCATGAAAGCGGGGAAATCCTGCTGGATGGCGTCGAGATCGAAGACTACAAGCTGCTCAACCTGCGCAAGCATATTGCCCAGGTGACCCAGCATGTGACGCTGTTCAGCGACACCGTGAACAACAACATCGCCTACGGCGACCTGGCCGGCGCGCCCCGGGCCGACGTTGAAGCGGCGGCGGCGGATGCCAATGCCAAGGACTTCATCGACCAGTTGCCCAAGGGCTTCGATACCCAGGTCGGCGAAAATGGCGTGCTGCTGTCCGGTGGCCAACGCCAGCGCCTGGCCATTGCCCGTGCCTTGCTGAAGAACGCGCCGCTGCTGATTCTCGACGAGGCCACCTCGGCCCTCGACACCGAGTCCGAGCGGCATATCCAGGCCGCCTTGGACAAGGTCATGCAAGGCCGCACCACTCTGGTGATCGCGCACCGCTTGTCCACCATCGAGAAGGCCGACCTGATCCTGGTGATGGACGACGGTCGCATTGTCGAACGTGGCACCCACGCCGAACTGCTCGCGCAGAATGGCTACTACGCCCGCTTGCATGCCATGGGCCTGGATGCGCCGGTTACTGCTGATATCACCTGATCCTGTGGGAGCCGGCTTGCCTCGACAAGCCGGCGCCCACATTGCAACCCTCCCGCAAACCTCCCGCAACCCTGTGCTAATATCGCGCCCCTGTTCATTTTGTATGTGGGTTGCTCCATGAAGTTGTCCATGCCGCGATTCGATCAAGCCCCTGTCTTGGTGGTCGGCGATGTCATGCTCGACCGTTACTGGCATGGCGGTACCTCACGGATTTCCCCTGAGGCGCCGGTACCGGTAGTCAAGGTCGAGCAAATCGAAGACCGTCCAGGCGGCGCTGCCAACGTTGCCCTTAATATTGCCGCCCTCGGCGCCCCAGCTTCCCTGGTGGGCGTGACCGGCGACGACGAAGCTGCCGACAGCCTGGCCAACAGCCTGCGTGGCGCCGGTGTGCGCGCGGTGTTCCAACGCATCGCCCATCAGCCGACGATCGTCAAGTTGCGGGTGATGAGTCGTCACCAGCAATTGCTGCGTATCGATTTTGAAGAACCCTTCGCCACCGACGCCCAGGCCCTCAGCAGCCAGGTCGACGCGTTGCTCGAAGGCATCAAGGTGCTGGTGTTGTCCGACTACGGCAAAGGCGCCTTGAGGAACCACCAGGTACTGATCCAGGCCGCCAAGGCCCGCAACATTCCGGTATTGGCCGATCCCAAGGGCAAGGACTTCTCGATCTATCGGGGCGCCAGCCTGATCACCCCGAACCTCAGCGAGTTCGAAGCCATCGTTGGCGGTTGCGCCGACGAACATGAGCTGGTGAGCAAGGGCGCAACGCTGATGGCCGAGCTTGATTTGGGCGCCTTGCTGGTGACCCGTGGCGAGCACGGCATGACCTTGCTGCGCCCCGACCACCCGGCGATGCACCTGCCGGCACGGGCCCGTGAAGTGTTCGACGTCACCGGCGCCGGTGACACCGTGATTTCCACCCTGGCCGCGTCCATTGCGGCCGGCGAGGAACTGCCCCACGCGGTAGCCCTGGCCAACCTGGCGGCGGGCATCGTGGTCGGCAAGCTGGGGACTGCGGCCATCAGCGCGCCTGAATTGCGCCGGGCGATCCAGCGTTCCGAAGGTTCGGAGCGTGGCGTGCTGACGATCGAGCAATTGCTGCTGGCGATCGACGATGCGCGAGCCCACAACGAAAGCATTGTGTTCACCAACGGTTGCTTCGACATCTTGCACGCCGGCCACGTGACCTACCTGGAGCAGGCGCGCGCCCAAGGCGATCGCCTGATCGTCGCGGTCAACGACGACGCTTCGGTCAGCCGTCTCAAAGGCCCTGGTCGTCCGATCAACAGTGTTGACCGGCGCATGGCGGTGCTCGCTGGCCTGGGCGCGGTAGATTGGGTCATCAGCTTCCCGGAAGCCACGCCGGAGAACCTGCTGGCCCAGGTCAAGCCGGACGTGTTGGTCAAGGGCGGTGATTATTCCGTCGACCAGGTCGTGGGAGCCGATATCGTCAGTGCCTACGGCGGCAAGGTCAAAGTGCTGGGTTTGGTCGAGAACAGCTCGACCACGGCCATCGTCGAGAAGATCCGCAACAATGAGTAACGCTGATAAGCGGGTCCTGATTACCGGGGGGGCGGGCTTTATCGGCTCGCACCTGGTCGATGCCTTGCTCGCCAAGGGTTATGCCGTGCGGGTGCTGGATGACCTGTCCACCGGCAAGCGCAGCAACCTGGCGCTGGACAATCCTCGCGTCGAACTGGTTGAGGGCGATGTCGCTGACGCAGCGCTGGTGGCGCGTGCGGCGGTCGGCGTCTGTGCAGTGGTCCACCTGGCTGCCGTGGCCTCGGTCCAGGCGTCGGTGGATGATCCGGTCAGTACGCACCAGAGTAATTTCGTCGGCACCTTGAATGTGTGCGAAGCCATGCGCAAGGCCGGAGTGAAGCGTGTTGTGTTTGCCTCCAGTGCTGCGGTGTATGGCAACAACGGCGAGGGCGCTTCGATTGACGAAGAGACCACCAAGGCACCGCTGACACCCTATGCCTCGGACAAGTTGGCCGGTGAGCACTATTTCGACTTCTACCGCCGCCAGCATGGCCTGGAGCCGGTGATCTTCCGTTTCTTCAATATCTTCGGGCCACGCCAGGATCCGTCCTCGCCGTATTCCGGGGTGATCAGTATCTTCAGTGAGCGTGTGCAACAGGGCGTGCCGATTGCCGTGTTCGGCGACGGTGAGCAAACCCGCGACTTCATGTACGTGGAAGACCTGGTGGACGTGCTGGTGCAGGCTATCGAGGTCGAGGATGCACCGCTGGGGGCGATCAACGTGGGCTGGAACCGCACCACCACGCTCAAGCAGGTGTTGCAGGCGCTGGAAGAGGTGGTTGGCGCGCTGCCGGTTATCACTTACGGGCCGGCGCGCTCGGGGGATATCCGGCATTCGCGGGCGAATAACCAGAGGTTGTTGGCCAACTTCAAACTGCCAGAGCCCACCCCATTGAAGGTAGGACTCGAGCGGCTGCTTAACGGCTGATCTGATCGAATGTGGGGGCTCGAGGGCTCCCATATTCGTCCTGCTCCATGAAGCGTTCTGCGTTCCTTGGGCGCTAACGACTGGCCTTTTTCTTCGGCACGATCTTGCGCAGCATCTGCCGCGCCTTGCCGGTCAGGGCTTTCAATTTCGATTCTTTTTCAGGTTGTGACAGGCCTTGCTGCCTGAGCCAATCCTTCCAGCGAATGCGCTCGTCACGCACCACCCAGCCCTCCTGCTGAGCGAAGCTTTCGGCCAGGTACAAACCCCGAGTGCTCGCCGGGTACAGTTGGTCTTTCTTGACCGTGTACAGCTCGGGCAGCGGCTGGCCGTCCTTAAGCGGCATGAGGTACAGGTCCGGACGCTGGCGATCCAGGCGTGCGACCAGTTGGTCGCCTTCCAATCGTTCATCCACATGGAACAGGCTCAGGGACTTGGCTTCCTTCGGCACTTCCAGGCGCAAGTCATAGATCAGTTGCAGCGACGCCGTGGGCAGGTGCACGTAGGCTCGTGGGCGTTCGATCAATTGGGTTGTCGCACAGCGCACCGGGCGTGCCGCGCCGGACAGTGGGCTGAGGCGAAACGGCAGGGCTTCGCGGTAGTGCAGGGCTGAGGAGTAGGGGGCCGGTAGCCAGGTATCGTTGAAACGTCCGCTCAGCCAGCCTTCGGGGGTTTCCAGCAGGCATTCTTCGGCAATTTCCTGGATGGCGGTGTGCAGCGGCAGGTTCAGTTCATGGGCGGGGACGTAGCCGGAGATCAGCTTGAGCACCACATCGCCCCGATCCTGGCGGCGCTGGCGCACCAGTACCCAGTAATCCTTGTTTTGCCAATGCAGGGTCAGGCGCACTGATACCCCGAG
Source organism: Pseudomonas sp. FG86 (assembly GCF_057808775.1). Lineage (NCBI taxonomy): Bacteria > Pseudomonadati > Pseudomonadota > Gammaproteobacteria > Pseudomonadales > Pseudomonadaceae > Pseudomonas > Pseudomonas sp. FG86. The sequence goes on from NZ_JBMDIS010000010.1 coordinate 100,875, forward strand.
GTTCGCCAGTTCCAGGACAAAACGCTCGGGGTCTGCCACCTCGACCGGCTTGCGTCGTTGCAGGGTCTGGGCGAAGTTGAGCGGCATGCCGACGCTCTGGTAACTCAAACCTTCGGGGGTCGCTTCGACGTGCAGCGGCAGTGTCTTGAAGTTGCTGGGGTTTTTTCTTATGAGGGTTCGCGGCATGTCGGCTCCTTCCTGCGACGGGGTCGGCCGCGTCGGCGGCATCAGAGTTGACGAATGACCTGGGCAGCGGTCGCCACGTTATGAGCCAGGTGCAGCGGATTAATGGTCCCGACAATAGCACTGGCGACGCCCGTTTGCGCAAACAACAACATGAAACTGGCGCGAACTGGATCCATTCCAGGCTCCAGGCACACGTGGCCGCTGGCCAAGGCTTTTTTCACCAGGATGCCTTTGCCATGGACCGCTGCATAATCAATGACGGCTTTCTCGGCCTGTTCGTTCAGATTGTAGGTGACCATCGCACAATCACCCTGTTCCAGGGCCTTCACACCGCCCTCGACAGTTTTGCCGGAGAAGCCGAAACCACGGATCTTGCCTTCGCGTTTCAGCTCGGCCAGGGTCTGGTAGACCTCGCAGTCGTTGAGGATATGCAGGTCATTGCCGTCGGAATGCACCAGCACCAGGTCGATGAAGTCCGTTTCCAGTCGTTTCAGGCTGCGCTCGACCGACATTCGGGTATGGGCCGCGCTGAAATCGTGCCGGGACACGCCTTCCTCGAACTCTTCGCCGACCTTGCTGACAATCACCCAGTCCTGGCGCTGGCCGCGTAACAGCGGGCCCAGGCGTTCTTCACTGCGGCCGTAGGCGGGGGCGGTGTCGATCAGGTTGATGCCCAGTTGGCGGGCTTGGCGTAGCAGCATCCGCGCTTCGTCATCATCGGGAATCTTGAAGCCGCTGGGGTATTTCACCCCTTGGTCGCGGCCCAGCTTGACGGTGCCCAGGCCCAGCGGCGACACCAGCAGGCCGGTGCTGCCCAGGGGGCGATGCAGGTCGTGCAGGGTGGGCAAGGTCATGGCAGCAGTTGCTCCCAGGCGGGTTGGCCGATGGCGGGCTTGGGCAGGTCGGGCAGCGGGGTGGCCGGGCCTGGGTGGATACCGTCGCGCTCCAGGGCGTGGATCACTCGATCGGCGAAGTCCGGCGCCAGGGCCAGTTTGGTCGGCCAGCCCACCAGCAGGTGGCCTTCTTCGGCGAGGAAGGCGTTGTCGGGGCGGCTCAGGCCCGATTGCAGCGGCTCGGCGCGGTCGACGCGCAGGGTGGCCCACTGGGTCTGGCTCATGTCGATCCACGGCAGCAAATGCGCCAGCTCTTTCTGGGCCGTGGCGATTTGCTCTTCAGGCGTGCGCGCCACGCCATCGGCCTCGGCAATTTCGCCGCCCAGGTACCAGACCCAATTGCCATCGGCGGCCGGGTGGGTGGTGACGGTAACGCGCGGCTTGGTACCGCCGCCCAGGCAGTGGGCGTACAGCGGCTTCAACCCTGGGCCTTTGGCGATGATCATGTGCAACGGGCGTGTCTGCATGGCCGGCTGGCTCAGGCCCAGGGCCGCCAGCAACTCTGCTGTGCCGCCGCCGGCACTCAATACGATGCGCTGGGCGCGGATCTCGCGGCCATCGACTTTCAAGCCGATCAATGTGTCGCCTTCGCGCAGCGGTTCGATGTGTTGCCCGGCGAGCAAGCCATCACCGGCCAGTTGCGCCAGGCGTTCGATCAGGCTGGGAACATCGATGACCAATTCCGCCAGGCGATAGACCTTGCCCTTGAAACGGCGGTCTTGCAGGGCCAGCGGCAGATCGTCGCCCTTGACCTGGTCGACACGGCCGCGCACGGCCTTGCTGGCGAAAAAGCTGGTGAGGTTGCCGGCGAGTGTGCCAGGGGACCAGAGGTAATGCGCTTCAGACAGCAGGCGCACGCCGGACAAGTCCAGCTCGCCGTTGCCCGCGAGCGCTTCGCGCCAGCGGCGCGGCATATCGGAAATCGCCTCGGAGGCGCCGGTGAGGGCGCCGTGCAGGGCGTACTTGGCGCCGCCGTGAATGATCCCCTGAGACTTCACGCTCTGCCCGCCACCGAGGGTGGCGCTTTCCACCACCACCGTGGAAAAACCCTGGCGGCGCAGGCGCGCATTGAGCCAGAGGCCGGCAACCCCGGCGCCGACAATCAGAACGTCGGTGGAAATAACGGATGGCATGGGCAACCTCAGTGTTCAAATCAAGTTGCCAAGTATACAGACTCAACGGATCGATCTTTGCCCGGGATCAATATTGGCAGGGGATCTCAGTGGCCGGCGGTTTTCGAGAACAGCTGAATCACCACTACGCCCAACACGATCAAGCCCATCCCGAGCATTGCCGGCAGATCGAGCTTCTGGCCATAGATGAACAGCGCGGCAATGCTGACCATCACAATGCCCATCCCGGCCCAAACCGCGTAGGCCACACCCACGGGGACGGTACGCACCACCAGGGTCAGCATCCAGAAGGCCACGCCGTAGCCCACGATCACCAGCAACAGCGGGATAGGGGTGCTCCAGCCCTTGATGGCTTTCATGGACACGGTGGCGATCACTTCCGAGCAGATGGCAATGGCCAGGTAGTAGTAGGCAGGGTTCATGGGTAGATCCTCGGTGTAGAGCGCACTTGATGATGTCGGTATTTTAGGGCTTCGCTAGATGGGGTAAAGTCATTACCTATCTGGAATGAAGATAGGTTGAGCCATGGGCGTGCAGTGGAATCTGGAGCAGATGCGCTTGTTTGTCAGGGTGGCCGAGCAGCGCTCGTTTTCGGCGGTGGCGCGGGAGCAGCGCAAGGCGCAGTCGGCGGTCAGCAATGGGATCGCCCTGCTGGAGGCGGACTTGGGCGTGAGCCTGTTCGAGCGCAGCAGTGGCCGCCAGCCGCGCCTGACCGAAGCCGGTACGGTGTTGCTCGAAGAAGCGAAGGAGGTCTTGCGCCAGTGCGAACGCCTCAATGGTCGCGCGATGTCGTTGATGCGTGGCGAGGAAGCTTGTCTGCGCCTGGCCCAGGATGAGGCGATGCTCTATCAGCCGGTTCTGGATAGTCTCGATGCCTTGGCCGGACGCTTTCCCAACCTGGAGGTGCAATTGTCCAGCGCGGCCCAGGGGGATGTCGCCCGCAAGCTGGTGGAGCGCAAGGCCGACCTGGGCATGCTGTTTTATCACGACCAGATCCCGGAAGCGTTGGAGCGGCGGGTGGTGGGCAGTGTGGAGATGGTCACGGTGTGCGGTCGCAACCATCCCCTGGCGGCGCAGGCAACCGTGGACTGCCAGCGCCTGGCGCAATTTCGCCAGTTGCTGATGTCGACCCAGACCAGCGTCTATCCCGGCAGCGAGGCCGCCAGCCCGCAGGTGTGGCGTGCCGACAGCTTCTACGTGCTGGCCGAGTGGCTGACCCGTGGGCTGGGCTGGGCGTGGTTGCCCCGGCATGTGGTGCAGTACCCGTCGTACCAGAACCTGATGGTCGAACTGGACAGCGAATGGACGCCACCGGCGTTGGTGGTCGAGCTGGTGTGGCGCCGCGATGAACCCCTCGGCCCCGCCGCGCGCTTTCTCGCCGAACGTTTTGCCGAGTGCTTGCAGGCGATCGACTGAAAAAGCCGATAAACTCCGCCGCCATGAATAGAACTCTCTACAGCTGTTTGTTTTACCTGGCGCTGCCGTTGGTGGCCTTACGTCTGTGGTTGCGTGCGCGCAAGGCGCCGGCCTATGCCCAGCGCGTGGCCGAGCGGTTTTCCTACGGCTTGCCGGTGATGCAACCCGGCGGGATCTGGGTGCATGCCGTGTCGGTGGGGGAAAGCATCGCCGCCGCGCCGATGATTCGCGGGCTGTTGGCGCGTTATCCACAACTGCCCATCACCGTCACCTGCATGACGCCCACCGGGTCCGAGCGCATCCAGGCGTTGTTCGCCAACGAACCGCGCATCCAGCATTGCTACCTGCCTTACGATTTGCCCTGTGCGGCCAAGCGTTTTCTTGATCGCGTGCAGCCGAAGCTGGCCGTCATCATGGAAACCGAGCTGTGGCCCAACCATATCCATGCCTGCGCCCAACGCGGTATTCCGGTGGCGCTGGCCAATGCGCGGTTATCGGCCCGTTCGGCCAAGGGGTATGCGCGTTTCGCCAAGCTGACGGCACCGATGCTGGCGCAGATGAGCCTGTTCGCCGTGCAGACGCACACCGAGGCCCAGCGGTTTCTCAGCCTGGGTGCGCGCCCCGAAACCGTAACGGTGACTGGCTCGATCAAGTTCGACCTGACCGTCGACCCCCAATTGCCGGTGCGTGCCGCTGCCCTGCGCGAGCAGTGGGGCGCCACTGAGCGCCCGGTGTGGATCGCCGCCAGTACCCACGAAGGCGAAGATGAAGTGGTGCTCGCCGCCCATCGCCAACTGCTCGAAAGCTACCCCAACGCGTTGCTGATTCTGGTGCCGCGTCACCAGGAACGCTTCGGCCCGATGTTCGAGCTGTGTGGGCAACAGGGGTTTGCCACGGTGCGGCGCTCCAGCGGTGAGCCGGTCACCGCGCAGACCTCGGTGCTGCTCGGTGACACCATGGGCGAATTGCTGTTTCTGTATGCCTTGGCCGACAGCGCTTTCGTCGGTGGCAGCCTGGTGGCGACCGGTGGGCATAATCCGCTGGAACCGGCGGCGCTGGCCAAGCCGGTGATCATGGGCCCCCACGTGTTCAACTTCCTCGAAATTACCGCGATGATGCGCGAAGCGGGTGCGTTGCGGGAGGTGGATGACGCCGAAGGGTTGGCCGAGGCCGTGCGGCAACTGTTCGAGCTGCCGCAGGACGCCCAGCGGATGGCGCAGGCGGGGCTTAAGGTGATGCAGGCCAACCAGGGCGCTTTGAAGCGATTGTTGGATGGCCTTGATCGCCTGATAACTCACTGACGCACTGGCGAGCGAGCCAAATGTGGGAGGGGGCTTGCCCCCGATGACGGAGTGTCAGTCAACATGAGTTCACCTGGTACACCGCTATCGGGGGCAAGCCCCCTCCCACAGGGTTTTTACGGTGTGTTCAATTGCCTGGGCGGGCTTTCAACTGCTCGGCAGCCGCCTTGGCCAGGTCCGGCGGCAGGAAGTCCTTGTCCGGGTTGTAGTCGGCCTTGAGGTAGCGCGCCAGGTCCTGCAGGTCCCCTGGGTTCAGCGTGCCCGCTGCCTGTTTCAGGCGCAGGTTGTCGAGGATGTAGTCATAGCGGCTGTTGTTGTAGTTGCGCACCGACGCGTAGAGCTGGCGCTGGGCGTCGAGCACGTCGACGATATTGCGCGTACCCACCTGGTAACCGATTTCCGTGGCTTCCACCGCGCTCTGGTTGGAGATGATCGACTGCCGGCGTGCCTGGACCTGTTCCACATCGGTGTTCACTGCGCGGTGCAGGTTGCGCGTATTTTCCACCACCTGGCGGCGCAGGCCTTCGCGTTGCTGCTCGGTCTGGCCGAGGCGCGAATAGGATTCGCGCACTTGCGAGCTGGTCAAGCCGCCGCTGTAGAGCGGTATGTTCAGGCGCAGGCCAATGGTACGTTGCGAGACATCGCCACCATAAGGCGTGCCGAAGGCATTCGGGTTACTGAAGCCCAGCGCGTCGTTATCGCCCTTTTCATACTGCGCCACGGCGTCCAGGGTGGGGGCGTGCCCGGCCTTGCGCTGCTTGAGCGTTTCCTCGGCGGCGGTCACCGCATAGTTGCTGGCAAGCAGGTTGAGGTTCTGGCGGCCGGCGGTCTCGACCCAGGCCTTGGCGTCGTTCGGCAGCGGCGGCAACACCGGCAGCGTATGCACAATGCCCTGGATCGAATTGTATTGACGGTTGGTCAGGGTGATCAGCGCTTCGAAGGCGTCATCTACCTGGCGTTGCGCCACGATCCGGTTGGCTCGCGCGGTGTCGTAGCTGGCCTGGGATTGCAGCACATCGGTTTTGTCCGACAGGCCCACGTCGAAGCGCTCGTTGGACTGGTCCAGTTGGCGCTTGAACGCATTTTCTTCGGCCTTGGTCGAGGCCAGGTTGTCCTGGGCACGCAGCACGGCGAAGTAGTTCTCGGCGCTTTGCAGAATCAGGTTCTGTTCGGTGGCCGAGAGTTGCAGCGCGGCCTGTTCGTTGACGGCTTCGGCGGCTTGCAACTGGAACCAGCGGTCGGCACGGAACAAGGGCTGGCTCAAGGTCGCGCGCCAGGAGTGGGCATCGCGGTTGGCGGTGGCGGCCGGGGTGTCGATCTGGGTGCGCACATTATTGATATCGGCACCGGCCGACAAATTCGGTAGCAGGCCGGCGCGGGCCTGGGGCACCACTTCTTTCTGTGCGCCATATTGGGCGCGGGCAGCGGCGAGGTCGGCGTTGTTGTCTACCGCCTCCTGATAGACGCTGACCAGGTCGGTTCTGGCGGACAAGGGCGCTTCAGCTGCCCAGACCATTCCATTGGTCGCACAAGACACGGCAAGAGCCAGTGAGAGTTTGCGCAGCATGAGGCGATCCCTAGTGTGAATATTACGGCGATAATTTAGCGCCCAAGGCTAAAGCTGGCCATTCCTGGCGTCAAGCGTTGAGGCAGCATCCGAGTGTAGTGGCGCAACCACGGCACAACAATCCCGCAAATGCGCCATTCATCACGCTGAATGCACGGCTATTGGCAATTTGCCCCCACCCTGGTCTAGACTGGCCACGTTCTTGTCGGGGTGCCTTGTTAGAAGGCTGAGATCGGTAAATACCGGATCCCGTTGAACCTGATCAGGTTAGCGCCTGCGTAGGGAACAAGATTTCTCGTCACCCGGCGAGTCCTCTTGTGCTTCGTCCGGGATGTTGTTCGACAATCGAACAGCCTTCGTGCACCAAGCACAGCACTGTTTTCAGTGCGTCCATCCGTCACAGGTTCGCTCCGACAAAAATCCACCGCCTGGATAGTTGGAGAGCCCGTGATGAGCACCGAATTAAAAAGCCAAAAATCAAAAAATACCGTGCACTTGAGTGAGTCGGCCAAAGTCGATTCCGGGTCCGTGCAGCCGTTTACCCGCTCGCAAAAAATCTACGTGCCAGGCACTCGCCCGGACATTCGCGTACCGATGCGCGAAATCAGCCTGGACGTCACACCCACCGATTTCGGCGGTGAAATCAATGCGCCCGTGGTGGTCTACGACACCTCCGGCCCCTACACCGACCCCAACGTCATCATCGACGTGCGCAAAGGCCTGGGCGATGTGCGCTCGCCGTGGATCGAGTCCCGGGGCGATACCGAGCGCCTGTCCGGCCTGAGCTCGCACTTCGGCCAGCAGCGCCTGAACGATGCCGAGCTGACCGCCCTGCGCTTTGCCCACGTGAAGAACCCGCGCCGCGCCAAGGCCGGTGCCAACGTCACCCAGATGCATTACGCGCGCAAAGGCATCATCACCGCCGAGATGGAATACGTTGCCATCCGCGAAAACATGAAGCTTGAAGAAGCCCGCGCCAGTGGCCTGCTCGACCAGCAGCACGCCGGCCACAGCTTCGGCGCCAGCGTGCCGAAAATCATCACTCCGGAGTTCGTGCGCGAAGAAATCGCCCGTGGCCGCGCAATCATTCCAGCCAACATCAACCACACCGAACTGGAACCGATGATCATCGGCCGTAACTTCCTGGTGAAGATCAACGGCAACATCGGCAACAGCGCCTTGGGTTCGTCCATCGAAGAAGAAGTGGCGAAACTGACCTGGGGCATTCGCTGGGGCTCGGACACGGTGATGGACTTGTCCACCGGCAAGCACATCCACGAAACCCGCGAATGGATCATTCGCAACTCGCCGGTGCCGATCGGTACCGTGCCGATCTACCAGGCCCTGGAAAAAGTCGGTGGCGCCGCTGAAGACCTGACCTGGGAGCTGTTCCGCGACACCCTGATCGAACAGGCCGAGCAAGGCGTCGACTACTTCACCATCCACGCCGGGGTGTTGCTGCGCTATGTGCCGCTGACCGCCAAGCGTGTCACCGGCATCGTCTCCCGTGGCGGTTCGATCATGGCCAAGTGGTGCCTGGCGCACCACAAAGAGAACTTCACCTACACGCATTTCGACGAAATCTGCGAAATCATGAAGGCCTATGACGTCAGCTTCTCCCTGGGCGATGGCTTGCGTCCGGGTTCGATTGCCGACGCCAACGACGCCGCGCAATTCGGCGAGCTGGAGACCCTTGGCGAACTGACCAAGATCGCCTGGAAGCACGATGTGCAAACCATGATCGAAGGCCCCGGCCACGTGCCGATGCAATTGATCAAGGAGAACATGGACAAGCAACTCGAGTGCTGCGACGAGGCGCCGTTCTATACCCTCGGCCCGCTGACCACCGACATCGCACCCGGCTACGACCACATTACATCGGGCATCGGTGCGGCAATGATCGGCTGGTTCGGTTGCGCCATGCTCTGCTACGTCACGCCCAAGGAACACCTGGGCCTGCCGAACAAGGATGATGTGAAGACCGGGATCATCACCTACAAGATCGCCGCCCATGCAGCCGATCTCGCGAAAGGCCATCCGGGTGCGCAAATCCGCGATAACGCCTTGAGCAAGGCGCGCTTCGAGTTCCGTTGGGAAGACCAGTTCAACCTCGGCCTCGATCCGGACACCGCACGGTCCTATCACGATGAAACCCTGCCGAAGGACTCGGCCAAGGTCGCGCATTTCTGCTCGATGTGCGGGCCGAAGTTCTGCTCGATGAAAATCACCCAGGAAGTGCGTGAGTACGCGGCCAACCAGCGCATTGACGCGGTGGATGTGGACGTGGCCAAGGGCTTGGCCGAGCAGGCGGAGCGGTTCAAGCAGGAAGGCAGCCAGCTTTATAAGAAGGTCTGATCCAGAGACGGCGGTGCCTGTACCGCCGTCATCGGGGCGGTGCGACGACTCGACAAGCCCCCTCCCACATATTGACTGAGCCATACACAGTTTTTGTGTTCACAGCCGATCCAATGTGGGAGGGGGCTTGCCCCCGATTGCAATCTCCCTGACAACAAGTGCCCCTCAGAGATAACACCCTTGAGCATTCAACCGAGTACCTATTCCCCGGACATCGCGGTCCCCGCTGACAAGCGCGTGTTCGGCGCCCGCGACCTGTTCTCCTTGTGGTTCTCCCTCGGCATCGGCCTGATGGTCCTGCAAACCGGCGCGTTGCTCGCGCCGGGCCTGGGGTTGTCCGGCGCATTGCTGGCGATTTTTCTCGGCACGCTGGCCGGCGTGCTGTTGCTGGCCGCCGTCGGCGTGATCGGCAGCGACACCGGGCTGTCCGCCATGGCCGCCCTCAAGCTCAGCCTCGGTGCCAAGGGCGCCAGCCTGCCGGCGCTGTTGAACCTGCTGCAACTGATCGGCTGGGGTTCGTTTGAAATCATCGTCATGCGCGATGCCGCGAGCTTGTTGGGTGTGCGGGCTTTCAGCGATGCCAGCCTGCTGGCGAGCCCGTTGCTGTGGACGCTGTTTTTCGGTGGCCTGGCGACCCTGCTGGCCGTCAGCGGCCCGTTGACCTTCGTGCGGCAGATCTTGCGCAAGTGGGGGATCTGGCTGTTGCTCGGCGCGTGCCTGTGGCTGACCTGGAACCTCTTCGCCAAAGCCGACCTTGCCGCCCTCTGGGCCCAGGCCGGTGACGGATCGATGCCGTTTGCCGTGGGCTTTGATATTGCGATCGCCATGCCGTTGTCGTGGCTGCCGCTGATTGCCGATTATTCGCGCTTCGGCAAACGCGCCAAGAGCGTGTTCGGCGGTACGGCGCTGGGCTTCTTCATTGGCAACTTCTGGCTGATGAGCCTCGGTGTGGCCTACACCCTGGCCTTTGCGCCAAGCGGGGAGGTCAACGCACTGCTGCTGGCCTTGGCCGGGGCGGGCCTGGGCATTCCGCTGCTACTGATCCTATTGGATGAGTCGGAAAACGCCTTTGCCGATATTCATTCGGCGGCAGTGTCCAGCGGGATTCTATTGCGCTTGAAAGTCGAACACCTGGCGCTGGCGATCGGCGTGCTCTGCACCTTGATCGCCTGCTTTGCGCCGTTGGCGCAGTACCAGAACTTCCTGCTGTTGATCGGTTCGGTATTCGCGCCGCTCTTTGGCGTGGTACTGGTCGATCATTTCATCCTGCGCCGCCGCGGCCAGAGCGCTGTGGCTTCGCTGCGTTGGCCGGCGTTGTTGGCGTGGCTGGGGGGCATTGCGACTTACCATCTGCTCGCCAACCTGTATCCGGATGTCGGCGCGACCCTGCCGGCGCTGGTGCTGGCAGGGCTGTTGCAGTTCATCCTGGGCCGGGCCTTCAGCGGCGTACGGGCACTAGCTCAGGCTTGAGGATGCCGTCCAGGCGCGAGTAGGGAATCTGCAACTCGACGTGGCCCAGGGCGTACGGCGCGATGGTGGTGGTAGGGTACTTGAGGGTCACGCCGCCGTAGGTCAGCGCCACGTTCGGGGTTTTCTGGAAGGGATAGCTTTTGACGAACTCCGGCTCCAGGCTCAGGCGCGTACTGATCAGCCAGCTGTTGTGGGCCACCTGAGCGGCTTTCCAGAATGCGTCTTCCTTGCCTGGCAGCAGCATGTCGGTCAACGTCAGGGCCTTTTGCTGCGGACGCGAATAGTTGATGAACGCGCGGCCCGGTTCGCCGTGGGTGACGCCCTGGTCCAGGTAGCTGGACAACTCGATGATCACCAAGCCGTCATGCTGCTCGCGTACCTTGGCCTGCAAGTACATGTTGTTGCCGGGGGCGGCCGTCTGCAGGAATTGCTCGCTGTACGTCGCCAGGCTCGTCGGCAGCGGGTCGCTGGGCTTGGTACGGGTCATCTCCAGCAGGCGTTGTTCGATCAGCGCATCCAGCTTGGGTTCTTTGGCGAAGTGCACGGTGTCGATGTTCACCAGTGGGCAATCGGTGCTGGCGCAGCCCGGCTTGCTTTGTTCGCTGGCGTCACGGGTGGCTTCCAGCGGGGTCCGATAGCTGGGTTGAAACAGGCTCTGGCAGGCGCCGAGGGTCAAGGCGATACAGGCCACGGAGGCGATTTTTAAAAGCGACATGTATGTTCTTCGTCCGTCGATTAAGAGCGAAATTCGTGGACCTTCGACTACCGGCAGGCCAGTCAGTTCGCCACTAAGATTATTAGAGTGAGTTTGACGCCCGCCGTCTATCCCGGCAACTGGAAAGGGGCTGCACCTACGGGCAGGACCGCGTTAGGATGGCGCGAATTGCACGGGCATAACGAGGAAGGATATGACGGACATCGCGAAATCGACGCCGAGCAAAATCGAAATTGTTCAGCGCGACAATGCTTACCAGGGCTTCTACAAACTCGATCGGGTGCAGTTGCGCCACGAAAAGTTCGACGGTGGCATGAGCCGGGTGATCAATCGCGAAGTTTTCGTGCGCCATGATGCCGTGTGCGTGCTGCCCTACGACCCGCAGCGCGATGAGGTGGTCTTGATCGAGCAGTTTCGCGTCGGCGCCATGGGCCGTACCGACAACCCGTGGCTGGTGGAAATGGTCGCTGGCCTGATCGACAAGGATGAACAGCCGGAGGAGGTTGCACACCGCGAAGCCGAGGAGGAAGCTGGGCTGACATTCTCCTCGTTGTGGCCGATCACCAAATATTTCCCGTCGCCGGGTGGCAGTACCGAATTTGTCCACTTGTACCTGGGCCGTTGCGACAGTGCGGGGGCGGGTGGCGTGCATGGATTGGAAGAAGAGGCAGAAGATATTCGTGTCACCACCTGGGCTTTCGAGGATGCCTTGCAAGCGGTGCGTGATGGCAGGATATCCAATGCGCCCAGCATTATTGCCCTGCAATGGTTAGCGCTCAATCGCGCGGAAGTGAGGGGGTTATGGCAGTAAAGGCACGGGAACGTTATCGAGTTGACCTGATCGGGCTGCAAGCAGCTTGCGAGGCCAACTATGCGCGGCTGATGCGCTTGCTCCCCGATATGCGTCATTCCCCCGAGGCGCGGCGAATCGGCGTGACCCATGGCGACCAGATGCTCGGCGTGCTGGCCCTGGAAGTCATCGTCAACTGCCCGTACACCACCACCCTGCGCGTGCGCCAGGAGCACAGCCTGCCCTGGCTGCCGGTGCCGCAGCTGGAAGTGCAGGTGTACCACGATGCCCGGATGGCCGAAGTGATCAGCGCCGAACATGCGCGGCGCTTTCGCAGCATCTACCCTTACCCCAATGTGTTCATGCACCAGCCCGATGAGAAAGCACAGCTCAATGTGTTCCTCGGTGAATGGTTGAGCCACTGCCTGGCCTTGGGCCATGAGTTCGAAGTCGTGCGATAGATGTGAACTGCGTCTGCTTCCTTAGGTTTCCTCTTTGCGTCCTGCCCCAGCATAATCGCCCCAACTATCCATTCCTGTGATTGCCTTGGGAGAGCGCCTTGCCGAGCGTATCCACCTTGAACCCCGATGCGCCGACGTTGCTGGTGCAGTTGTCCGACAGCCACCTGTTTGCCGAGGCCGACGCTGTGTTGCTGGGCATGAACACCCGCGACAGCTTGCAACGGGTGATCGACTTGGTGCGTGAGCAACAGCCCCGGATCGATTTGCTGTTGGCCACCGGGGACCTGTCCCAGGACGGTACGCTGGCGTCCTATCAGCAATTTCGCGAGATGACGGCGCCTATTGGGGTTCCGGCACGCTGGATTCCCGGCAACCACGATGAGCCGCAGGTCATGGCCCACGCGGCGGTGCACAGTGATTTACTGGAACCGGTGGTGGATATCGGCCATTGGCGCATCACCCTGCTGGACTCCGCCGTGCCGGGCTCGGTGCCTGGGTACTTGCAGGACCAGCAACTGCAACTATTGGCCCAAGCCTTGAGTGAAGCGCCGAACCGCCATCACCTGGTGTGTTTCCACCATCACCCGGTACCCATCGGTTGTGCGTGGATGGAGCCCATCGGCTTGCGCAACCCCGAGGCCCTGTTTGCCGTGCTCGACCGCTTCCCGCAGGTCAAGGCGGTGCTCTGGGGTCATGTGCACCAGGAAATCGACCGTGAGCGCAATGGCGTGCGCCTGTTGGCGTCACCGTCCACCTGCATCCAGTTCGCGCCGGGCAGCGAGGATTTCAATGTCAGCGAAGAGGCCCCAGGCTATCGCTGGCTGCGCCTGCACGCCGATGGGCGGTTGGAAACCGGGGTGGAGCGGGTGAAAAATTTTGCCTTTACCGTGGATTACGGCAGCAACGGCTATTAAAGGCGGCGAACACTGATCAGACATGTGGGGAGAGGGCTGGATGATCGGCTGCTCACACCACCCCGATCCCTGTAAACTGCGCCTTTTTCGCGCAAGCACGGAGAGCCCGGCATGTCCGCTTCGATCCTGTATATCCACGGCTTCAACAGCGCGCCCGCGTCCAACAAGGCCTGCCAGTTGATCCGCGTGATGGACAACCTCGGCCTGGCCGGCCAACTGCGCGTACCGGCCCTGCATCACCACCCCCGCCAGGCGATCCCGCAGTTGGAGGCGGCCATCCGCGAACTGGGGCGGCCACTGCTGGTCGGCAGCTCGCTCGGCGGCTACTATGCAACCCATCTTGCCGAACGCCATGGTCTCAAGGCGCTGCTGGTCAACCCGGCGGTCAGCCCTCATCGGATGTTCGACGGTTACCTGGGCACCCAGAAGAACCTCTATACCGATGAAACCTGGGAGCTGACCCACGACCACGTCACGGCGCTGGCCGAGCTTGAGGTCCCGGCGCCCCAGGATGCCGCGCGTTATCAAGTGTGGTTGCAGACCGGGGATGAAACCCTGGATTATCGCCTCGCCCAGCAGTATTACCGGGCGTGTGCCCTGCGCATCCAGGCCGGCGGCGACCATGGTTACCAGGGCTTTGCCCAGCAATTGCCGGCCTTGTTGAGCTTTGCCGGCATTGGCGCAGATCAGTATCAATCCTTCGATTTCGCGGCACTGTAATTGCTTTGGAAATCCCAGGTTACTTTTTAATCGAACGACTCACGACGAGACCCCATGGCCACTCCCAGCGCTAGCTCTTATAACGCCGACGCCATCGAAGTCCTCTCGGGCCTCGACCCGGTGCGCAAACGCCCCGGCATGTACACCGACACCAGTCGGCCGAACCACCTTGCCCAGGAAGTCATCGACAACAGCGTCGACGAAGCCTTGGCCGGGCACGCCAAGTCGGTGCATGTCATTCTCCACGCTGACCACTCCCTGGAAGTGTCCGACGACGGTCGTGGCATGCCGGTGGACATTCACCCGGAAGAGGGTGTGTCGGGCGTAGAACTGATCCTCACCAAGCTGCACGCCGGGGGTAAGTTCTCCAACAAGAACTACCAGTTCTCCGGTGGCTTGCACGGCGTGGGTATTTCCGTGGTCAACGCCTTGTCCACGTTGGTACGGGTCAAGGTCAAGCGCGACGGCAACGAGTACGAGATGACCTTCGCCGATGGCTACAAAGCCAGCGAATTGCAGGTGATTGGCACCGTTGGCAAGCGCAATACCGGCACCAGCGTGTACTTCGCGCCGGACCCGAAATACTTCGATTCGCCAAAATTCTCCATCAGCCGCCTCAAGCACGTGCTCAAGGCCAAGGCCGTGTTGTGCCCGGGCCTGCTGGTCACCTTTGAAGACAAGGGTACCGGCGAGAAAGTCGAGTGGCACTACGAAGACGGCCTGCGTTCCTACCTGGAAGACTCTGTCAGCGATTTCGAACGCCTGCCCAACGAGCCGTTCTGCGGCAGCCTGGCCGGTAATAAAGAAGCCGTCGACTGGGCGCTGCTGTGGTTGCCCGAGGGCGGTGACAGCGTGCAGGAAAGCTACGTCAACCTGATCCCAACCGCCCAGGGTGGCACCCACGTCAACGGTTTGCGCCAAGGCTTGCTGGATGCCATGCGCGAATTCTGCGAATACCGCAGCCTGTTGCCGCGCGGCGTGAAGCTGGCGCCGGAAGACGTGTGGGAGCGCATCGCGTTCGTGCTGTCGATGAAAATGCAGGAGCCGCAATTCTCCGGCCAGACCAAAGAGCGCCTGTCGTCCCGTGAAGCGGCAGCGTTTGTCTCCGGGGTGGTCAAGGATGCCTTCAGCCTGTGGCTCAACGAACACCCGGAATTGGGCCTGGCCCTGGCCGAGCTGGCAATCAACAACGCCGGTCGCCGTCTGAAAGCCAGCAAGAAAGTCGAGCGCAAGCGCATCACCCAAGGCCCGGCACTGCCCGGCAAGTTGGCTGATTGCGCCGGGCAGGACCCGATGCGCTCAGAGCTGTTCCTGGTGGAGGGTGACTCCGCCGGCGGTTCCGCCAAGCAAGCGCGGGATAAGGAATTCCAGGCGATCCTGCCGTTGCGCGGCAAGATCCTCAACACCTGGGAAGTCGATGGCAGTGAAGTCCTGGCCAGCCAGGAAGTACACAACATCGCCGTGGCCATTGGCGTCGATCCGGGCGCGGCGGACATGAGCCAACTGCGCTACGGCAAGATCTGCATCCTCGCCGACGCCGACTCCGACGGTCTGCACATCGCAACCCTGTTGTGCGCGTTGTTTGTGCAGCACTTCCGCCCGTTGGTGGATGCCGGTCACGTCTACGTCGCCATGCCGCCGCTGTACCGGATCGACCAGGGCAAGGAGATTTTCTATGCCCTGGACGAGGCCGAGCGCGATGGCATCCTCGACCGCCTGGTGGCCGAGAAGAAACGCGGCAAGCCACAGGTCACGCGATTCAAGGGCCTGGGTGAAATGAACCCGCCGCAACTGCGTGAAACCACCATGGACCCGAACACCCGGCGCCTGGTGCAGTTGACCCTGGAAGACTTCGACGCTACATCGGAAATGATGGACATGCTGCTGGCGAAGAAACGCGCGCCAGACCGCAAGTCCTGGCTGGAGTCCAAGGGCAACCTGGCCGAGGTGTTGGGCTGATGCGCACAGGTTTCGCCCTGGCGATCCTGATGTTGAGCGGGCTGGCGGCCACCCCGGTGGTGGCTGAGCCTGCGGCTGAGCTCAAGCTGGTGTCCGAACACCCGGTAGAGGGCATGCGCGGCGGTAACCTGTCAGGCCTGGCGTTGTGCGGTACGGCGCTGTGGACGGTTTCCGACCGCGACGACGACCAGATCTACCGCCTCGATATCAGCGCGCCGACCTGGCAGGCCGAAACCGTGAAGATTGACGTGCCGCCAGTGCCCGAGTCCGGCTTGCCCTGGGGCTTGCGCTCGCGCACCAAGGCCGCTTCGTTCATTCGCGGCGGCGACCTGGACTTCGAAGGCATCACCTGCGATGCCGCGGGCAACCGCTACATCGTCAGCGAAGCCCATGCGGCGGTGTTGCAAGTGCCGGTAGCCGGTGAGCCGCAATGGTTGAAAATCGCCCCCGGCATGGTGCGCGAAGCCCGCGCCAGTGGCATGTTGCTGCATTTCAATGCCCTGTTTGAAGGCTTGGCGGTCAACCCGGAAGGCAACCAGATCTGGTTGGCTGCGGAGCGTGAACGGCGAGGCCTGATTTCCATCAAGCGGCCGCAAAGCCTTTGGGACTGTGACGGCCCCTGCGTGTTGTTGAGCGAGGCTGGCCAGGAAATGCAACCGGCCAAATTCCCCAACGCCAAGGCGGTGTCCAAGGATTTTGCCGACCTGGCGCTGTTTGGCGGCAAGCTGTTTACTCTGGAGCGTAATGCGTTCCAGATTTGCCGGCGCGATGCGGTCACGGCCAAGGTCGAGCTGTGCTGGTCATTTGCCGACGAGACTCTGACGCCCGAGCGCCGCTATGCCCAGCCCTACGGCCTGGCCGAAGCCCTGGTGGTGGATACGGACGGTGCGTGGATTGGTATCGACAATAATTTCGGCCCGCGTGCCGATGGTGAAAAACGCCCCGTGGTCTATCGTTTCGCCGCCCCTGCCGGCGGTTGGAGCGCCAAGCCATGAGCCCCCGCTTTTTTGAATTGACCCGGCGCTGCGGCATTTCCGCTGCGCCTTACCAAATATTGATGAGGCCCGCATGAGTGACATCCTCGCAGACAGCTTAGATGGCGTAGAACGCCGGTCGCTGGCTGACTTCACCGAAAATGCCTACCTCAACTACTCCATGTACGTGATCATGGACCGTGCCTTGCCGCATATCGGCGACGGCCTGAAGCCTGTACAGCGGCGCATCATCTACGCCATGAGTGAGTTGGGCCTGGATGCCGATTCCAAGCACAAGAAGTCGGCGCGTACGGTCGGTGACGTGCTCGGTAAGTTCCACCCCCACGGCGACTCGGCATGCTACGAAGCCATGGTGCTGATGGCCCAGCCGTTCAGCTACCGCTACACATTGGTGGACGGCCAGGGTAACTGGGGCGCACCGGATGACCCCAAGTCCTTCGCTGCCATGCGTTACACCGAGGCACGCCTGTCGCGTTATTCGGAAGTGCTGCTCAGCGAGCTGGGCCAGGGCACCGCGAATTGGGGCCCGAACTTCGACGGCACCCTCGACGAACCCCTGGTGTTGCCGGCGCGTTTGCCCAATATCCTGCTCAATGGCACCACGGGTATTGCCGTGGGCATGGCCACGGACGTACCGCCGCATAACCTGCGCGAGGTCGCGACCGCCTGCGTGCGCCTGCTGGATGAACCCAAGGCCACGGTCGAGCAGCTCTGCGAGCATATCCAGGGGCCGGATTACCCCACCGAAGCAGAAATCATCACGCCGCGCGCCGACCTGCTGAAGATGTACGAGACCGGCAAGGGCTCGGTGCGCATGCGTGCGGTGTACCACATCGAGGACGGCGACATTATCGTCACCGCGCTGCCGCACCAGGTGTCCGGTGCCAAGGTGCTGGAGCAGATCGCGGCGCTGATGCAGGCCAAGCCGTCGAAACTGCCACAGGTTGCCGACCTGCGCGACGAGTCCGACCACGAAAACCCGTGCCGTATCGTGATCATCCCGACCAATAGCCGGGTCGACCACGAAGTGCTGATGCAGCATTTGTTTGCCAGTACCGACCTGGAGTCCAGCTACCGGGTCAACATCAACATCATCGGCCTGGACGGCAAGCCGCAGCTGAAAAACCTGCGCAACCTGCTGGTGGAATGGCTGGAGTTCCGGGTGCAGACCGTGCGTCGCCGCCTGCAATTCCGCCTCGACAAGGTCGAGCGCCGCCTGCACCTGTTGGACGGCTTGCTGATTGCCTACCTCAACCTGGATGAAGTGATCCACATCATCCGTACCGCCGAGCACCCGAAAGCCGAACTGATCGCGCGTTTCGAGCTGAGTGAGATCCAGGCCGACTACATCCTCGACACCCGTTTGCGTCAGTTGGCGCGACTGGAAGAAATGAAGCTGCGCGACGAACAGGATGCGTTGCTCAAGGAGCAGGCCAAGCTGCAAGCGCTGCTGGGCAGCGAAGCCAAGTTGAAGAAATTGGTGCGTAGCGAACTGATCAAAGACGCCGAAACCTACGGCGACGACCGTCGTTCGCCGATCGTCGAGCGTGCCGAAGCCAAGGCCCTGACAGAAACCGAGTTGCTCCCAAACGAGAAAATTACCGTCGTTCTGTCGGAAAAGGGTTGGGTTCGTTCCGCCAAGGGGCATGATATTGACGCCACTGGTTTGTCGTACAAGGCCGGTGATGGCTTCAAGACTGCCGCCGCCGGGCGTTCCAACCAGTTTGCGGTGTTTATCGACTCCACCGGGCGCAGTTATTCGGTGCCGGCCCATACCTTGCCGTCCGCACGGGGGCAGGGCGAGCCGCTGACTGGGCGTCTGACGCCGCCACCGGGGGCGAATTTCGAGTGCGTGCTGCTGCCGGACGACGATTCGTTGTATGTCATCGCTTCCGACGCGGGGTACGGGTTCGTGGTCAAGGGTGAAGACCTGCAGGCCAAGAACAAGGCGGGCAAGGCGCTGTTGAGCCTGCCGAACAACGCCAAGGTGATCCTGCCGCGGCCGGTGGACGATCGCGAGAGCAATTGGCTGGCGTCGGTCACCACCGAGGGGCGCTTGCTGGTCTTCAAGATCAGCGATTTGCCACAGTTGGGCAAAGGCAAGGGCAACAAGATCATTGGTATTCCAGGGGAGCGGGTCGCCAGTCGTGAAGAGTATGTGACCGACATCGCGGTGATCCCTGAAGGCTCTACCCTGGTGCTGCAAGCGGGTAAACGCACATTGTCGCTGCGTCCTGACGACCTTGAACATTACAAGGGCGAGCGTGGACGGCGTGGTAACAAATTGCCGCGGGGCTTCCAGCGTGTGGATGCCTTGCTGGTGGAAACGCCTGTTTAAGGCGGCAAGGAGGGCTTGGCGGGTTTCGCCTTGAAGCAGGCCTTGGAAAGGCAAAAACCATTCCCAGCGGCCTGCGCCTTGCCTGACCCGCTTTAAGGTGACAACGCGGTGGGGAAACTCACTGAGAACGCCCTCTGGAGCCGTTGATCTACGATTTAACGCGTAGATCGACGCTTTGGCGCTGGAGTCATGGCGCATATTCACGGATGATATGGCCTTTCCAGCGCCGGCGTGGCCGAGCGTGTTTAGGTTATTTTTAAGTATTACATTGTGGTTCGCCTTGTGGCAGCCACCTGGATGGGATGATGACTGCTCCACGCCTTCCTTTTATTTTGATGCTCGCTGGCCTTCTGGGGCTGGCGGGTTGCAGCACACACCAGCCTGTGTCGCTGTATCAGCTGGACAGCGGAAGTCCGGCCCAGCCCGCACAAACTGCGGGTA
This sequence comes from Pseudomonas sp. FG86, assembly GCF_057808775.1. NCBI lineage: Bacteria > Pseudomonadati > Pseudomonadota > Gammaproteobacteria > Pseudomonadales > Pseudomonadaceae > Pseudomonas > Pseudomonas sp. FG86. Next base: position 120,529 of record NZ_JBMDIS010000010.1, read on the forward strand.
TGGCAGTTTTACTGGGCCCGGTAGTCGTCGCTGACTACCTGCAACGTGAAACCCTGCTACAGCGTCAGAACGACGGCAGCCTGCAAGGTTCCGTTGATGGTCGTTGGGCCGGCAGCCTATCGTCCGACATCAACCAGCTGATGCTGCGCCAGGTGGCGGGGCAACTGGACAGCCAGCGTGTGGTCCTTGCGCCTGCACCCACTGGCTTTACCCCGGATGTTCAGGTGTTGCTGACCATTACCCGGCTTGATTCCGGTAAATCGCAACCGGCGATTCTCGATGCGCAATGGCGCTTGATCGACCGTCGTGGCCAGGTGCGCGATAACCGCATCGTGCACCTGCAGGAAGAACACACCGGCACCACCGCGTCCCAGGTCCAGGCCCAGGGCGTATTGTTGCAACACCTGGCGCAGCAATTGTCGGTGGCCCTCAAGCCATTGGCCAACCAGCCGCCGATCGCCGAGGCACCGCGTAAGCAGGCTCCGGTACAGGCCAAGCCCGCAGAGCCGCAGAAGCCGAAGATGCCGATGGCGACACCGATTCGCACGGATATGGAAGTGTTCAGGTTTTGATCTGAATCGCAGACAAACAAAAAGGCCCGCTGACTCAGCGGGCCTTTTTGTTTGTGGTGAGATAAGTCACGGCGCAGATCAAGTGTGGGAGGGGGCTTGCTCCCGATAACGGTGGTTCAGTTAATGATGTGCTGACTGATGCTCCGCAATCGGGGGCAAGCCCCCTCTCACATGAGTCCGGCGGTGTTCTTCAGGGCTTTGTACGGGTCTCATGCATCCGCGCCAACTGCCGTTCCAGCATCGATGGATACGGCTCCATCAAGCGCTCCACACAACTGGCGCCTTCTGGGCTGGCAATGGGGCGAATACGCGCGCGTTGGCGAATCAGCGTGTCTTCGCTGATCTTGCGCTCCACCAGCAGGAGATTGCGGCTGTGTTGGGACAGGGCCAGCGCATCCTGGGCGATCTCGGTCAGTAGCAGGTCGATCTGGCTCATGCCAAACAGGTCGTCACCCACCGTCAGGCCCAGTTGCAGTTGCAAGGTGATGCCGCTGTCGGCCACTTCGATCTGCAATTCATGGCCCAGGGCGCGCAGCAGCTCGCCGCAGCAGATGGCGTTGGTCAGGTAGTCTTCGCCGCTGTCTTCGCTGTGGAACAGCATCAACGTGCTGCCGTCGTTCAGGGTGTGCAGCTCGCTTTGATAGAGCGAGGCGGCCTGGTCGAGGCAATCGCGGTAGCGTTCCAGTAATTCGGTCAGGCGGGCGCGGGGCAGGCGGCGCAGTTGGTCCTGGGCGCCCAATTGCACGGCCAGTACGGCGCTGTGCTGGGGCTCGGCGTTCTTCGCTGGCACGGGCTTGGGCGCAACGGCGGTGTTGGCCGAGGTGTCGCGCAGGTCGGCGAATGGGTCTTCGTCGTCCAGCTCGTCTTCTTCGGCCCGGATCACATGGCGTGGCGCTGGTTTCAGGCCGGCTACCGGAGGGCGCTCGTCAAAGCCCGGGTCGCGCAGGTCGTGTACTTCGAACTCGGGTTCGTCGTCGAACTCGGGCTCGGGTTCAATCTCGCGTACCACCGGTTCCGGAGCGAAGCTGGCATGAAGTTGGCGCGCAAGGTCGCCGATTTCGTCCTGGCGATCGGTGGCCGGGGTATGTTCGTCGATATCCCGCAGCCAGATGCGCAGTTGCATCAGTGGCGTCGAGATATGCCGCCCCAGGCGCAGGCTCAAGGCCAGGGCCAGGGCCAGCAGGATCGCGCTGAGGATGCCCATGCTTTGCAGGCTGATGGTCATCGGCTGCTGGAATTGCTGCATGTCCAGGCTGATGCGCAATTGACCCGCCTTCACATCCTGGAACGTGATATTGCTCTGGTACAAGCCTTCGGCTTCGCCCAGCAGGCCGTTTTTCGGGCGTTGCCCGGCTTCGGCCATGATGCGGTTGTCCACGCTGTAGATGGCGGCGTGGGCGACCAACGGGTTCTTGGTCAGGTTGTTGAGCAGCACGTTGAGGCTGAGGATGTCGTTGGACACCAGCAGTTCGGTCGCCGAGGTGGCGGTCTGGGTGGTCAGGCTTTCGCCCAACGCATCGGCTTGCTCATGCATGGCCTGTTTGAACTGCAAACCCATCACGCAGGCGTAGATCACCAGGGCCAGGGCGACCAGGATCACGTTATGGCTGGCGATGCGTAATGCGATCGGTACACGGCGGTGGCGCAGTGCCCGGAAGATCAGCAGGAAGAAGTTGTCGGTTTTTACTGGCGTGGGCCGGTTCACTTGAGCTCGGCTCTTAGTCCGTGAAGTTGACGCGCAGTATAGCGACAGGCCCAAGACCGGCAAAGCGCTGGCTGTGCCCGGTGGTCACTGAAAGTGGGTAGAATGCGGTTTTTTTCCAGCCTGGGGGTGCGCTTTGCGCGAAATTGTCCTGATCAACATCACCGGCGAAGACCGACCGGGTCTTACCGCGGCCATTACCGGCGTTCTGGCCCAAGGTGGTGTAAACATTCTCGACATCGGCCAGGCGGTGATCCACGACACCCTGTCGTTCGGCATCCTGGTGGAAATCCCGAGCACCGAGCAGGCGTCTTCCGTGCTCAAGGACATTCTGTTTACGGCATACAAGCTGGATCAACAGGTACGGTTCACCCCGGTGTCCGAAGAGGATTACCAGCACTGGGTGGCCGGCCAGGGCAAGAAACGCCATATCGTTACCTTGTTGACCCGCAAAGTGACCGCCGAGCAGTTGCAGCGCGTCAGCTCGATCACCGCGCAGTTTGGGTTGAACATCGACCATATCGACCGTCTGTCAGGTCGTATGCCACTGGACACCCCGGCCGACAAGGGCAAGGGCTGCATCGAGTTTTCCGTGCGCGGCGAACCGGCAGACCCGCAGGCCCTGCGCGCTGAATTCCTCAGCGTGGCCCAGGAGCTGAACGTCGATATCGCCTTCCAGGAGGACTCGCTGTTCCGCCGCAACCGCCGCCTGGCGGTGTTCGACATGGACTCGACGCTGATCGAAGCCGAAGTCATCGACGAACTGGCCAAGGCAGCCGGTGTGGGTGAGCAAGTTTCTGAAATCACCGAGCGCGCGATGGCCGGTGAGCTGGACTTCCGCGCCAGCTTCAAGGAGCGCCTGGCGTTGCTCAAGGGGCTGGATGTGAGCGTGCTGGACTCCATCGGCGCTTCCCTGCGCCTGACCGAAGGTGCCGAAACCCTGTTCGCCGAGCTCAAGCGCCTGGGTTACAAGACCGCGATCCTGTCCGGTGGCTTTACCTACTTCGCCAAGCAATTGCAGGCCAAGTTGGGCATCGACTATGTGTTCGCCAACGAACTGGAAGTGGTCGACGGCAAGGTGACTGGCGTGGCGGTGGAGCCGATTGTCGACGCACAGCGCAAGGCCGACCTGCTGAAGGAGCTGGCCCACAAGGAAGGTTTGCGTCTGGAGCAGACCATTGCGGTGGGCGACGGTGCGAATGACCTGCCGATGCTGGCAATTGCCGGTTTGGGTGTGGCGTTCCGTGCCAAACCCCTGGTCAAGCAATCGGCCAAGCAGGCGATTTCGACCTTGGGGCTGGATGGTGTGCTGTATCTGCTGGGCTTTCGCGACCGCGACGGTCAGCTCTAATCCGAAGTCACTGTAGGAATACAGTCAACATGTGGGAGGGGGCTTGCCCCCGATGACGGTGGAACAGCCAATATACCTGTGGCTGGACTACCGCTATCGGGGGCAAGCCCCCTCCCACATTGGATCTCTGCAGGTTTTGAATCAGGCTTTCGGCAGTGCGATGCCCTGGCCCATCTGCACCGGCGAACCGGCCACCAGTTCCTCAGCCCACTTCACCTGATCCGGCCCGAACAGCACGATCGCGGTGGAGCCCAACTTGAAGCGACCCAGCTCCGCACCCTTCTCCAGGTGAATCGGCGCGCGTGCAGCTTCGTCATAGCGGAAGGTTTTCAGCTCGCGCTTGGGCGGCGTGACCAGCCCGGCCCACACGGTTTCAATCGAGGCGACGATCATCGCGCCGACCAACACCACGGCCATCGGGCCGCGTTCGGTGTCAAACAGGCAGACCACACGCTCGTTACGGGCAAACAGTTCCGGCACGTTTTCGGCGGTGGTCTGGTTGACCGAGAAAATCCGCCCAGGCACGTAGATCATTTCGCGCAGGGTACCGGCCAGCGGCATATGCACGCGGTGGTAGTCCTTCGGCGACAGGTAGATGGTGGCAAAATCACCGCCCATGAAAGGCGCTGCCACGGCAGCATCGCCGCCCAGCAACTCCAGCACGCTGAAGCTGTGGCCCTTGGCCTGGAATACCCGGCCATGCTCGATCGGGCCGAGCTGGCTGACCGCACCATCAGCCGGGCTCAGTACGGCGCCAGGGGTCGGGTCCAGTGGGCGCGCGCCGTCTTTCAAGGCGCGGGTGAAGAAGGCGTTGAAGTGCTCGTAGGCGGTCACGTCTTCCACCAGGGCTTGGGACATGTCCACTTGATAGCGCTTGGCAAACCACGTGGTGAAGGCATTCTTGAACCAGCGTACGCGGCACTCGGCAATGCAGCCGGCCAGCCGCGACAGCAGGTGATGCGGCAGCAAGTACTGGCTGAGGATAAACAACTGCTTTTTCATTAACTGTCCTTAAACCTTAAATCTCAACGGGGGTGTCGGGGTGGTTGCCCCATTCGCCCCAGGAACCGGCATAACCTTTGACTCGCGGATAACCGAGCGCCTTGGCCACCAGGTAGGTGAAGCCAGAGCGGTGGTGAGTCTGGCAGTGGGTGATGATTTCTTTATCGGGGGTCAGCCCGAGGCTTTCGAGGATCTGCGGCATGTCGCGGCGGATGCGCAGGTTGCGTGCCTTGTCCATGCCGGCGGTCCATTCGAAGTTCACAGCGCCGGGGATGTGGCCCCCCTTGGCGGCGAGGACTTTCTCGCCGGAATACTCCAGCGGGCCGCGTGCGTCCCAGATACCCAGGTCCGCCGCGCCGAGGCGGCTTTGCAGGTATTCGCGGGTTGCGGTGGGGCCCTCGTGCAGCGTGAGGCTGACGGGGCCACCGAGGGGGGCGGGTACGTCGGTGGACACTGGGTGCTGTTCAGCCAGCCAGGCCAGCAGGCCGCCATCGAGGTAGTGGTATTTCTGATGGCCGATCACGTCGAGCATCCAGATAAAACGGCCAGCCCAGCCACCGCCTTCGTCGTCGTAGACCACGTAGGTTGCGTCCGGGGTGTGGCCCAGTTCGCCGAACAGTTTTTCCAGGTCGGCTTTGTTGGGCAGCAGGCCGGGTGCCGGCGGCTGGCCCAGTTGGGTGCGCTTGGGGTCAACGAAATGCGCGCCGGGGATATGCCCTTCGGCGTAGCGGGCGGCACTGGTGAGATCCACCAGAATCAGGTGTTCGGCATCAAGGCGACCGAGCAGGTCGCTGGATTCGATCACCAGCGGCAAGCCAGAGAAGTCAGGCATGTGAGGTCTCCTGGGCACAAATGTTGGCGATAAAGGACCGCGATTGTAGCGCAAGCATCAGGCGCTGCGGTTGGTAAAGCTGTGCAGGGCTTTCTCGATGCACTGGGCGGTTTTGCCGAAGGCCTGCACGGTGGTTTCCGAAAATGGCCCGCCGCCCTGGTCGGCCACCATCAACATCACCACGCGGCCATTGCAGCTCAGCGAACGCAGCAACAGGTGTTCCCCGGTGAACAGGCGACGCAGGATCGGCGGCAACAGGGCCGAGAACTGTGCGTGGTTGTCGGGCGTCAGGCGCACCTGGGCGGATTTTTCCAGCATGCGTTGCAGCAGCGTGCTGTTGACCACATCCAGGCTCAGGTTCGCGGCGTCCTTCGGCAGGCCATCGGCCTGATGCACGCGCAAGGTGCTCAGGGCGCGATCCGCCATAAACAGCAACACTCGTTGCATGCCACTGGCGACCAGCGCTTCCTTGGCGCACGTGGTCAAGTGCATGGCATTGGCAAAGCGGCTCGGCTCCACCAGCAACTCCGTGCAACGCTTGCGCCAGATGGCCAGGGACTCTGCGGTAGGCGGCGGCGCGGGCAGCAGGCCGCGATGGATCTTCTGCACATTCCATGGCCAGATCAGCGACAGCGCCGGGTGCCAAAGGTCGGGCATCAACGTCGTACGGGCGCTGGTGACGGCTTGCTGGTGGGACTGTTGCTGTACTTCGCTCAATGGCTGTTGCAGGTACAGGGCCGTGAGGTACTGCCAGCGTTTGGTGTGCGGGCAGGTCCATGATTCTTGCGCCGACATCGCCAGACCGTTGGCCAGCAGCACGGTATTGGCGGGTTGGTTCAACCAGCGGCGCAGGCTGGGGTCGGCATCGAGCAATTGCTGATGGCGCAGCGGGTCATCTTCCCGGGCGATGTGCAATGCCTTGACCAGCAGGCGTTGTTCCTTCAGCAGCAGGTTATAACCCTGGGACACCCAGATGGGCAGGTGCCAGGTTTCAGTCAGGCCGAGGCACAGGTCCAGCAGGCGGACGCCAAATAACTCCTGTTCAACCTGACGTGCCGACTGGCCTTTGTGGATAACTCGCAGTTCCCACTCTTCCAGGAGCTTGGGGTAGGCAACCGCCATCGGCCACAGCGGCGATAGAAACAGCAAGCTGCCCCAGTGAATGTCTTGCCACAGCCGCGCCAGGCGGCTGGCGAACAGGCCGTTGGCCTGCTGGGAAGCGTGTTGGCTCACCAGCAGCAGTTGGCGCAAGGCGACGGGAATCTCATTGGCAGGCACTGAAGGCAGGCGCGCGAGCAACTCTTCGGCGCGTTTGAGGCCGAGGCGGTTGAGCGCCACTTCGAGGTTTTCCGCCGGTTCCGCCAGGCTGCCATGGGTGTGGCTGTTGGCTTCGCGCATCACGCTGAGCACCAGCGCGGGGCTGTCTTGCATCAGTTCGGCAATATCTCGCAACGAACTGCGGCTGTCGCGGATGGCTTTGCACACGCGCTCGTGGTTCGCCTGGGGAACGGGCAGCCGCACTTCGTCCAGACGCTTGATCCAAGCAGCGAGGGTGGTGGGTTTTACAGTGGGTACGGTCGTTTCATTAGCCATGATTGGGGCGCGATCATCACTTGCGGTCAACACGCCCAGAGCGGGCCGAACTGGCTTTTCGCCTTAACGGCCTATAGTCTGGCGCAGTTTTGCCGATAAGTAGAACAAGAGTTTTGCAGTTCCTCCAAATATGTCCATGAACCTCACGGCGCAAGTACACATCCCCTATGGCTAAAATAATCGGCATCATCGTCGTCATCGCAAGCGTGCTCGGTGGGTACGTCCTGTCCCACGGTAAGATCGCTGCGTTGATCCAGCCCTTTGAAGTGCTGATTATTGGTGGTGCGGCGTTCGGCGCATTCTTGCAGGCCAACCCCGGCTACATGACCATGCATGTGATCAAGAAGTCGCTGGGCATGTTCAGCTCGCGCTTTTCCCACACCTTCTACCTGGAAGTGCTGGGGCTGATCTACGAGATCCTCAACAAGAGCCGCCGTGAAGGCATGATGGCCATCGAAGGCGACATCGAAGATGCCGCGGCCAGCCCGATTTTCGCCAAGTACCCGGCCGTGCTCAAAGATGAGCGCATGACCGCGTATATCTGCGACTACCTGCGCATCATGTCCTCGGGCAACATGGCGCCCCATGAGCTGGAAGGCCTGTTCGACATGGAGCTGTTCAGCCTCAAGGAAGAGCTGGAGCATCCTTCCCACGCGGTGACCGGTGTTGCCGACGGTATGCCTGGTTTCGGTATAGTCGCGGCGGTACTGGGTATCGTGGTAACCATGGCGTCCCTCGGCGAGGGCGACCAGAAAGCTATCGGCATGCACGTAGGTGCGGCGCTCGTGGGTACCTTCTTCGGTATTCTTGCGGCCTATGGTTTCTTCGGCCCGCTCGCCACCTCCCTGGCCCACGATGCCAAGGAAGAAATCAATCTGTATGAAGCGATCAAGGCCAGCCTGGTCGCTTCTGCATCGGGCATGCCGCCTTCGCTGGCGGTGGAATTCGGTCGCAAGGTGCTGTACCCGAAACATCGCCCGAGTTTTGCCGAGTTGGAACAAGCGGTTCGCGGTCGCTAAGCCATGGAAAACAACCAGCCGATAATCATCAAGCGCGTCAAGCGCTTCGCCGCGGGGCACCATGGTGGCGCCTGGAAAATCGCCTTCGCCGACTTCGCGACGGCGATGATGGCGTTCTTCCTGGTGCTGTGGCTGATGTCCACGGCCACGCCCGAGCAGAAGATCGCCATCGCCGGTTACTTCAAGGACCCTATTGGCTTCTCGGAAAGTGGCACCCCCTTTGTAATCGACCTTGGCGGTTCGCCGCAGTTGGCGCCTGAGCGCACCATCAACCCGGAGGTCAAGACCGAGGCGCCCCAGGAAAAAATTCCGATCGAGCGCGATACCGTCGAGAGCATGGCTGAGCAGGTCGAGCAGGAACGCCTTGAATTGCTGCTGCAGGAATTGCAGACCAAGGTCGAGGAAAACCCTCAACTGCTGAAGTTCAAGGATCAGATTTCCTTCGAGATTACCCCGGAAGGCTTGCGTATCCAGATCACTGACGCCGCGAACCGGCCGATGTTCGACTCCGGCAGCGCGCGCTTGAAGCCGTATTTCGAAGATATCCTGCTGGCCATGGCCGACACCATCAAGGCCGTGCCGAACAAGATCAGTATCAGCGGCCACACCGATGCCAAGCCGTATGCGGGGCAGGGCGACTTTGGCAACTGGGAGCTTTCGGCCAACCGTGCCAACGCTGCTCGCCGTGCACTGGTGGCCGGCAGCTACCCGGACGCGCAAGTGGCACGAGTGGTCGGCTTTGCCTCTTCCCAATTGTTTGATCCGAAAGACCCGTTCAACCCGATCAATCGCCGCATCGATATCGTTGTGCTGACTAAAAAGGCCCAGCGAGCGATTGAAGGTGATCAGCCACCGCCGCCGCCGACATCCGGCGCAGGCGCGCCAGGTGAAACCCCGGCCGATCCGAATGCGATTGCGCCGGGGCAGGAGCCATTGCCGGCGCATGAGCTGCGGCAGAAGCTGAACCTGTTTGATGACGGCGGGGTGAAGGATCCTACGGTGCCTGCGACGGGCTCGTAGTCACACCGGATGTTTGTGGTGAGCGAGCCTGTTGTGGGGGAGGGTGCGGGCTTGTTGTGGGATGCGGGCGTGCCCTGATGCCTGTCAGTTAAGGCGGAACACTGTAACTGTGGCGAGCGGGCTTGCCCCGCGTTGGGCTGCGAAGCAGCCCCAGAACCCGCCGCAGAGGAGTGCCTGATACTCCGCATTCCGATTGATTGGGGCCGCTTCGCAACCCAACGCGGGGCAAGCCCGCTCGCCACGACAGGCTTGCTCGCCAGATATTGCGTGGGGTGGTCTAGTAACTGCTTTCGGGCAAGCTCGCAATAATCGACCGATAGCTGTTCATCCGCTGCTGCTGCACGCGGCCATCCTCCAGCGCCTTGAGCAAGGCGCAACCGGGTTCGCGGTCGTGTTTGCAATCGCGGAAGCGGCAAGTGCCGATCAGGTCGTTGAATTCGATAAAGCCGGCTTCTACATCGCTGCGGCTGACGTGGCCGAGGCCGAATTCTCGAATACCTGGGGAGTCGATCAGCTCACCGCCGCCGGGGAAGTGGAACAATCGCGCGGTGGTGGTGGTGTGGGTGCCCTGGCCGGACAGTTCCGACAGCGGGCCGACACGGGTGTCGACTTCCGGTAGCAGGCTGTTGACCAGCGATGACTTGCCCACGCCGGACTGGCCGACAAACACGCTGATACGCCCATTCAACTGCTGTTGCAGCTGTTCCATGCCGTTGCCGTGATGCGCCGAGACTTCCAGCACCGGGTAACCCAGGGTGCGGTAGACCGCCAGCAACGCATTGAGCGCCGGAGCGTTCTGCTCGTCGATCAGGTCGAATTTGTTCAGCAGCAGCAACGGACGAATGCCGGCATGTTCGGCCGCCACCAGGTAGCGGTCGATCAGGTTGGCATGAGGCTCGGGCAGCGGCGCGAACACGATCACGATCATGTCGACGTTGGCCGCTACCGGCTTGAGCTGGCCACGGCTGTCGGGGCGACGCAATTCGGTGGTACGTGGCAACTGGGCGACGATCACGCCGATACCCTGGTTGCCGGCACGCCAGACCACTTTGTCGCCAGTGACCAGTGCCGGCAGGTTGGCGCGCAGGTGGCAACGGGAAACCGAACCTGCGAATTCGCCCTCCAGCGCCTCGACTTCGACCTGCACACCAAAGTGTGCGATCACCAGGCCGGTTTGTTCGGGGCCCAGGTCGCCGCCCTCGAGCGCTTCCACGGCGGAGGATTCACGTTTGGCGGCGCGAGCGGCGCGTTCACCTTGAATCTTTTCGATGCGCCAGTTTTGGCGACGATTGAGCTGGCGTTTGGCCATTGGTGTTCCGTGTCGATAATGCGAAGGTTGGGTAAAACGGTCGCGAGTCTAGCACGCCCCTGCCTGCTAAACTGCGCAGCTACGCCAAGGTGCCAAGAGAATCAAGCCATGCAAAACCCACAAAACCTGATTTGGATCGATCTGGAAATGACCGGTCTGAACCCCGACACCGACGTCATCATCGAGATGGCGACGATTGTCACCGACAGCAACCTCAACACCTTGGCCGAAGGTCCGGTGATCGCCATCCACCACAGCGATGCCGTACTCGCCACCATGGACGAGTGGAATACTCGTACCCACGGCAACTCGGGTCTGACCCAGCGCGTGCGTGACAGCCGCATCAGCATGGCTGAGGCTGAGGCCGAAACCATCGCTTTCCTGGAGCAGTGGGTGCCGAAGGGCAAGTCGCCGATCTGCGGCAATAGCATCTGCCAGGACCGTCGCTTCCTTTATACCCATATGAAGGCGCTGGAAAGCTACTTCCACTACCGCAACCTGGATGTGTCGACCCTCAAGGAGCTGGCGGCACGCTGGGCGCCGGAAGTCAAAGACAGCTTCCATAAAGGCAGCACCCACCTGGCGCTGGATGATATTCGCGAGTCGATCGCCGAGCTGCAGCATTACCGCAAGCATTTCATCAAGGCTTGAAGAGCCGGCGCCTTCGCGGGCACGCCTGCTCCCACATTCGTTCCGCGTTCGTCATGGCGACTCGGTCAAGAGCGGGAGGGGGCTTGCCCCGATGGCAGGCAACTCGATTTATCGCCAAGCGCCCCCTTTTGGTGCCATCAGCAAATGATTAGACTGCCGGCCTCTTTGCAAGGATCGCCCTCATGTTGCTGATGCTCTACCTCATTGCCATTACTGCCGAAGCCATGACCGGCGCCTTGTCTGCCGGTCGGCGCGGCATGGATTGGTTTGGTGTGGTGCTGATCGCCTGTGTGACGGCGCTGGGTGGCGGTTCGGTGCGCGATGTATTGCTCGGTCACTACCCGCTGACGTGGGTCAAGCACCCGGAGTACCTGGTGCTGACCTCGGTTGCCGCGTTGGTGACGATCTTTATCGCGCCGCTGATGCGCCACCTGCGGTCGCTGTTCCTGGCGCTGGATGCGGTGGGGCTGGTGGCCTTCACCCTGATCGGCTGCATGACCGCCCTGGAAATGGGCCATGGCATGTTGGTGGCTTCAGTCAGCGGCGTGATCACCGGGGTTTTTGGCGGCATTCTGCGGGATATCTTCTGCAACGATATCCCGCTCATCTTTCGTCGCGAGCTGTACGCCAGTGTGTCGTTCCTCGCCGCTTGGTTCTACCTGCTGTGCCTCTACCTGGAGCTGCCCAGTGAACAAGCGATTCTGCTGACGTTGTTCAGCGGCTTTCTGCTGCGGTTGCTGGCTATCCGTTTTCACTGGGAAATGCCCAAGTTCGTCTATAACGACGACGTGCATTGACGCTCGGCGTGCTGCTTGAGTGCCCACTCCACATGTTCACGCACCAGCTCCGAGGGGTAATCGCGGCGCGCCTTCAAGGCTTCCAGCACCGGAATGCTCGACGGCGCATTGCCCAGGCCCACCGCCAGGTTGCGCAGCCAGCGCTCATAGCCGGCGCGGCGCAACGGTGAACCTTCGGTGCTGCTCAGGAATGTGTCCTCGTCCCACATGAACAGCTCGGCCAGCTCTGCGTTGTCCAGATTGTGCCGTGGCTTGAAATCGCCCTCCGTGGTGGGGCGCGCGAAACGATTCCACGGGCAAACGATCTGACAATCATCGCAGCCGAATACCCGGTTGCCGATCAGTGGGCGCAAGTCTTCTGGGATGGCGCTCTTGAGTTCGATGGTCAGGTAGGAAATGCAGCGCCGGGCATCCAACACGTAAGGGCCGACGAAGGCGTTGGTGGGGCAGATGTCCAGGCACGCGGTGCAGCGGCCGCAGTGTTCGGTGCTGTGCGGCGGATCAACCGGCAATGGCAGGTCGACAAACAGTTCGCTCAGGAAGAAATAACTGCCGGCCTTGCGATTGAGTACCAGGGTATTTTTGCCGATCCAGCCCAGGCCAGCCTGTTCGGCGATGGCTTTTTCCAGCACCGGTGCGCTGTCGACAAAGGCGCGAAAGCCAAATGGGCCGATTTGTGCCTGAATACGGTCAGCCAACTGCTGGACGCGTTTGCGGATCAGCTTGTGGTAGTCGCGGCCGAGGGCGTAGCGCGAGATGTAGGCTTTTTCCGGTTTGGCCAGCAGTTGTGCCATCTGGGTATCGCCGGGCAGGTAATCCATGCGTAGCGAGACCACGCGCAAGGTTCCGGGCACCAGTTCGTCCGGGTGGGATCGCTTGCTGCCATGGGCGCCCATGTACTCCATCTCGCCGTGGTAACCCGCGTCGAGCCAGCGTTGCAGGTGTTGTTCATGCTCGGCCAGGTCGAGGCCGCTGATGCCGACTTGTTGGAAGCCCAGCTCGCGGCCCCAGTCTTTGATCGATTGGGCGAGGGCGGGCAGGTCGTAGGTAATAGCAGGCATGAGACACGGGAAACCACGGGTTAGATGGGTATAATTCTGCCAGACATCGGAGCTTGAAGACGCATGCCGCAGACAAAACACGCAATAACCGACGTTCAGCCCCTGTTGCCCGGCCATTTGCCGCAACTGGCTGCACGTTCTCCGGACGCCCATAAGGGCCAGTTCGGCCACCTGCTGGTCATCGGTGGCGACCACGGCTTTGGCGGCGCCGCGTTGCTGAGCAGCGAAAGCGCCTTGCGCAGCGGTGCCGGCATGGTTTCCCTGGCGACTCGCGTCGAGCATGTGCCGGCTGCCTTGGCGCGCTTGCCGGAAGTCATGACCGTTGGGGTGAGTTCGGCCAACCAACTGATGGGCTTGCTGGAAAAAATCTCGGTCATCGTCATTGGTCCGGGCCTGGGCGGTGCCGCCTGGGGCAAAAGCCTGTTATCGGTCGCCGCCAACGCCAAACAGCCACAAGTCTGGGATGCCGATGCCTTGAATCAGCTGGCGACCGGCCGCGTAGCGCTTCCGGCTGACTGCGTGATCACCCCGCATCCCGGCGAAGCGGCGCGTTTGTTGGGGATATCGACAGCCGAGGTTCAGGCGGATCGTCTTAAGGTGGCGCGCGCGTTGAGTCAGAAATTCAATGCAGTGGCTATCCTCAAGGGGGCTGGCAGTTTGATCGCCAGCCCGGATGGGCGCGTTTCCCGGTGTGACCAGGGCCACCCGGCCATGGCGACGGCCGGGCTCGGCGATGTGTTGGCCGGCCTGGTGGGCGCACTGCTTGCCCAGGGGATGCCAGCCTTTGACGCCAGTTGCCTGGCCGTGTGGTTGCACGCGACGGCGGGAGATCGCCAGGGCACCTTGGGTCGCGGGTTGGCTGCCAGTGACCTGATACCTGCCATTCGTCAATTGTTGGAGGAGCAGTCGCCGTGCCTGAAGTAAACCGTTTCCTGGCCGATGAAGAGGCCATGGTGCAGTTCGGCCATTGCCTTGCACGGGTCACGAAGGGGGCGGGGCTGATCTTTCTCGAAGGTGACCTGGGGGCGGGCAAGACTACGCTGTCCCGGGGGATTATTCGCGGGTTGGGCCACGAGGGGGCGGTGAAAAGTCCGACCTTTACCCTGGTCGAACCTTATGAGATCGGGGCGATAAGAGCCTTCCACTTCGATCTCTATCGCCTGGTGGACCCTGAGGAGCTGGAGTACATGGGCATCCGTGACTACTTCGACGAAGATGCGTTGTGCCTGATCGAGTGGCCAGATAAAGGCACAGGCTTTTTGCCAAAGCCGGACCTGACCATTACCATTACGCCGCATGAGCATGGACGTCTGCTGAAGTTGTTGCCCCAGAGCGCGCGCGGTGAGTCGTGGTGCGCCGCTCTGGCATTGGAATTCAAATAATTGGTGGGGTTAGGTATGCGCTTTCGCGCGTTGGTTGCTGTCGTAGGGGTGTTGCTTGCGGCAATGACTGTCAATGCTCTGGCTGCTTCACAGGTGAAGAGTGTTCGCCTGTGGCGAGCGCCGGATAACACGCGACTGGTGTTCGACCTGTCTGGCCCTGTCCAGCACAGCGTCTTTACCCTGACGGCGCCTGATCGCCTGGTGATCGATATCAACGGTGCGACCCTGGCCGCGCCGTTGAAAGTCTCCACCGCCAATACGCCGATTACCGCCATGCGCTCGGCCCAACGTACGCCGACCGACCTGCGTGTAGTGATCGACCTGAAAAAGGTCGTGACCCCGAAAAGCTTCTCCCTGGCACCCAACGCCCAGTACGGCAACCGGCTGGTGGTCGACCTGTTCGACAATGCCGCCGATGCTGCACCGCCGCCTGCGCCGACGCCGAGCGTGGCGACCGTGCCGGCGGTGCCGGTCAATCCGTCGCAACCACAGGTTAAATTGCCACCGCCACCTCCTGCCCCGGCGGGCAAGCGCGACATTATTGTCGTGATTGATGCCGGCCATGGCGGTGAAGACCCGGGCGCCTCCGGTTCACGCGGCCAGCATGAAAAAGACGTGGTACTGGCTATCGCCCGCGAGTTGCAGCGCCAGGTCAACGGCATGAAAGGCTATCGCGCCGAGCTGACCCGTACCGGCGACTACTTCATCCCGCTGCGCGGTCGTACCGAAATCGCCCGCAAGAAAGGCGCCGACCTGTTCGTGTCGATCCACGCCGATGCCGCACCTTCGGCTGCCGCCTTCGGCGCCTCGGTGTTTGCCCTGTCGGATCGCGGCGCCACCTCCGAGACCGCCCGCTGGCTGGCCGACAGTGAAAACCGCTCCGACTTGATCGGTGGTGCCGGCAACGTGTCCCTCGATGACAAGGACAAGATGCTCGCCGGTGTGCTGCTCGACCTGTCGATGACCGCTTCATTGACCTCCAGCCTGAACGTCGGCCAGAAAGTCCTGAGCAACATCGGCCGCGTGACCTCGCTGCACAAGCAGCGTGTGGAGCAGGCCGGATTCATGGTGCTGAAGTCGCCGGACATTCCATCGATCCTGGTGGAAACCGGGTTCATCTCCAACTCCAACGAAGCCTCCAAGCTGGCCAGCGCCAGCCACCAGCAGGCGTTGGCACGCTCCATCAGTGCCGGCGTGCGTCAGTTCTTCCAGCAGAACCCGCCACCGGGCACCTACATCGCCTGGCTGCGCGACTCCGGGAAAATCGCCCAGGGCCCGCGTGACCATCGCGTGCAGCCTGGCGACACCCTGGCCATGCTGGCTGTCCGCTTCCAGGTGTCGGCCGCGACCTTGCGCAGCGCCAACAACCTGAAGACCGATGAGTTGAAAGTCGGCCAGGTGTTGACCATCCCTGGCACTGAATTGGCGGCACAGTAATGAGTGAATCAATCTTGCACAGCGGATCGCGCATCGAGCTGCTCAGCCCACGCCTTGCCAACCAGATTGCCGCGGGTGAGGTGGTCGAGCGGCCCGCCTCGGTTATCAAGGAACTGCTGGAAAACAGCATCGATTCCGGCGCCAAGCGCATCGATGTCGACGTGGAGCAGGGTGGTGTCAAGCTGCTGCGGGTTCGCGACGATGGCAGCGGTATCTCCGCGGACGACCTGCCGCTGGCCCTGGCCCGTCACGCCACCAGCAAGATTCGTGACCTGGAAGACCTTGAGCGGGTGATGAGCCTGGGCTTTCGCGGTGAGGCCCTGGCCTCCATCAGCTCCGTGGCCCGCCTGACCCTGACTTCCCGCACCCGCAGCGCCGACCAGGCCTGGCAGGTGGAAACCGAAGGCCGCGACATGGCGCCTCGGGTCCAGCCGGCGGCACACCCGGTGGGCACTTCGGTAGAGGTGCGCGACCTGTTCTTCAACACTCCGGCGCGGCGCAAATTCCTCAAGGCTGAAAAAACCGAATTCGATCACCTGCAAGAAGTCATCAAGCGCCTGGCCCTGGCGCGTTTCGACGTGGCGTTTCATTTGCGTCATAACGGTAAGACCATCCTCAGCCTGCACGAAGCCAATGACGACGCTGCACGTGCTCGCCGGGTAGCGGCGGTGTGCGGTGCGGGGTTCCTGGAGCAGGCGTTGCCGATTGAAATCGAACGCAATGGCCTGCGCCTGTGGGGTTGGGTGGGGTTGCCGACCTTCTCCCGCAGCCAGGCGGACTTGCAGTATTTCTTTGTGAACGGTCGGGCCGTACGCGACAAACTGGTGGCCCATGCGGTGCGCCAGGCCTATCGCGATGTGCTGTTCAATGGGCGGCACCCGACCTTTGTGCTGTTTTTCGAGGTCGACCCTGCGGTGGTCGACGTCAATGTGCATCCGACTAAACACGAAGTGCGTTTCCGTGACGGCCGCATGGTGCATGACTTCCTCTACGGCACCTTGCACCGCGCCCTGGGCGATGTGCGCCCGGATGACCAGTTGTCGGCACCGATTGTCACGGCGGTGGTCCGGCCCAGCGGCCCGCAAGCCGGTGAGTTCGGCCCCCAGGAGGAAATGAGCCTGGCGGGTAACCTGTTGCAATCGCCGCAACCGCAGCCGACTTATTCGGCGCCGGGTTCCGGTTCCGGGGCGGGTTACCAGTATCAATACACCCCACGTCCGCAATCTGCCGTGCCGGTGGCCGAGGCCCAGGCGGCCTACCGTGAGTTCTTTGCGCCGCTGCCGGGGGCTGAGCCTGGTGCGGTCGCCTTGCCGGAAGGCGGGGGGGATATTCCTCCGCTGGGCTACGCATTGGCACAGCTCAAAGGCATCTACATCCTCGCGGAAAATGCCCATGGCCTGGTGCTGGTCGACATGCACGCCGCCCATGAGCGGATCATGTACGAGCGCTTGAAGATCGCCATGGCCAGCGAAGGCCTCAGTGGCCAGCCGCTGTTGGTGCCGGAGTCTCTGGCAGTCAGCCAGCGCGAGGCCGATTGCGCCGAAGAACACCACAGCGTGTTCCAGAAACTGGGCTTCGAATTGCAGCGCCTGGGCCCGGAAACCCTGGCGATCCGCCAGATTCCCGCGCTGCTCAAGCAGGCCGAGGCCAACCGGCTGGTAGCCGATGTACTGGCAGACCTGATGGAGTACGGCACCAGTGATCGTATCCAGGCACACATCAACGAACTGCTCGGCACCATGGCCTGCCACGGCGCTATCCGCGCCAATCGCCGCCTGGCCTTGCCGGAAATGAACGGCCTGCTGCGCGACATGGAAAATACCGAGCGCAGTGGCCAGTGCAATCATGGCCGACCGACCTGGACCCAGATGGGCCTGGACGACCTGGACAAACTGTTCTTGCGCGGTCGTTGATGAGTGCCTTGCCCCCCGCGATCTTCCTGATGGGCCCGACGGCCGCAGGCAAGACCGACCTGGCCATCGAGCTGACCAAGGTGCTGCCCTGCGAGCTGATCAGTGTTGACTCTGCGCTGGTTTATCGGGACATGGACATCGGCACCGCCAAGCCTTCCAAGCAGATGCTGGCGCAATATCCGCACCGATTGATCGACATCATCGACCCGGCCGAGAGCTATTCCGCCGCGGATTTTCGCGCTGATGCGCTGACGGCGATGGCCGATATCACTGCGCGCGGCAATATCCCACTGCTGGTGGGCGGCACGATGCTCTACTACAAGGCATTGCAGGAAGGGTTGGCCGATATGCCGCCCGCCGACGCCCAGGTGCGCGCGGAGCTTGAGGAGCAGGCTGCACGCCTTGGCTGGCAAGCCCTGCATGATCAGTTGGCGGCTGTCGATCCGGTGTCCGCCGCTCGTATTCACCCCAATGACCCTCAGCGGCTCAGTCGGGCCCTGGAAGTCTGGCGTGTGAGCGGCCAGACCATGACCGAGCATCGGCAGCGACAATCTGCGCAAAGTGCTGACGCAGGCGCATCGGGGCAGTCACAATTGCCCTATACTGTGGCGAATCTGGCCATCGCTCCGGCAAATCGCCAGGTGCTGCATGAACGAATTGCACAAAGATTCACAATTATGTTGGAACAGGGGTTTGTGGAGGAGGTCGTAGCACTGCGTTCAAGAGGTGACCTGCATCCAGGGTTGCCTTCGATACGTGCTGTAGGCTACCGCCAAGTCTGGGATCATCTGGATGGCAAGCTGACGTCAGCTGAGATGCAGGAGCGCGGCATCATTGCCACGCGCCAATTGGCGAAGCGCCAGTTCACCTGGCTGCGCAGCTGGAGCGATTTGCACTGGTTGGACAGCCTGGACAGCGACAATCTGTCACGCGCCTTGAAATACCTGGGAACGGTCTCCATATTGAGCTGAGTCCTTGCAATTGCCGTCTATCCTTGGGGGTGTGACGGCCATAAGCTATCTATTTTCCGATTTTTTATTATTGATCCTTAAAGGAGTGCGGCACATGTCAAAAGGGCATTCGCTACAAGACCCTTACTTGAATACTTTACGTAAAGAGAAAGTGGGGGTTTCCATCTATCTGGTCAACGGTATCAAGCTGCAAGGCACGATCGAGTCGTTCGACCAGTTCGTGATCCTGCTGAAAAACACCGTCAGCCAGATGGTTTACAAGCACGCTATCTCGACAGTGGTTCCAGTTCGTCCAATCCGTCTGCCTAGCGCAGCGGGTGATGATGCAGCTGACGCTGAGCCAGGTAACGCCTGATAGGAGTCTCCTTTGTTCTTTGAGCGCCACGGTGGTGGTGAACGAGTGATCCTCGTTCACTTGGATGGACAGGACCCTGAGGCGCGCGAAGATCCGCAGGAGTTTCAGGAGTTGGCAAATTCGGCCGGCGCCGAGACCGTTGCGTTTTTTAACGTGCCGCGTCATCGGCCAACCGCCAAATTCCTGATTGGCAGCGGCAAGGTCGAGGAACTGCGCGACCTGGTCCATGCTCAAGAAGCCGATCTGGTGATCTTCAATCACATCCTCACGCCTAGTCAGGAACGTAACCTCGAACGTGTCTTCGAGTGTCGCGTGATCGACCGCACCGGCCTGATCCTCGATATTTTCGCCCAACGCGCCCGTACCCATGAAGGCAAGCTCCAGGTTGAACTGGCCCAGCTTGATCACATGAGTACCCGACTGGTGCGTGGCTGGACTCACCTTGAGCGCCAGGGTGGCGGTATCGGCATGCGTGGCCCGGGTGAGACCCAGCTCGAAACCGACCGGCGTCTGTTGCGGGTTCGCCTGCGCCAGATCAAGGGCCGGCTGGAAAAAGTCCGCAGCCAGCGCGAGCAGTCGCGACGTGGCCGTTCTCGGGCCGATATCCCTACCGTTTCCCTGGTGGGCTATACCAACGCCGGTAAATCCACGCTGTTCAACAACGTGACGAAATCGGACGTGTACGCGGCCGACCAACTGTTCGCGACCCTCGATCCGACCCTGCGTCGCCTGGAATTGGCTGACCTGGGGCCGATTGTCCTGGCCGATACCGTGGGTTTCATTCGTCACCTGCCCCACAAGCTGGTCGAGGCATTTCGGTCTACGCTCGAGGAATCGAGCAATTCCGACCTGTTGTTGCACGTGATCGATGCGGCCGAACCGGATCGCATGCTGCAGATTGAACAGGTGATGGTAGTGCTGGGCGAGATTGGCGCCCAGGACTTGCCGATCCTCGAGGTCTATAACAAACTCGATTTGCTTGAAGGCGTTGAGCCACAAATCCAACGCGATGAAGATGGCAAGCCCCAGCGGGTCTGGCTGTCGGCACGTGATGGCAGTGGCCTGGAATTGCTTGAACAAGCCATTGCCGAGTTGCTGGGCAACGATTTGTTTGTCGGCACCTTGCGCTTGCCGCAACGTTTTGCTCGACTGCGTGCACAGTTTTTCGAATTGGGCGCGGTACAGAAAGAAGAACACGACGAAGAAGGGGTCAGCTTGCTGGCCGTTCGATTGCCGCGCTCGGAACTCAATCGGCTGGTCAGCCGCGAGGGTGTCGTACCGACCGAGTTCATCGAACAACACACTTTGCAATAAAAGCCTGAGAAAGCGGTTGTGCCGCGGTAGCAGGCATTCTGTAGCATTGGTCGGCGCGCCGTGGGTGCGTCTTTGCTTTATCAGATGGAGAGCGCTATGGCTTGGAATGAGCCGGGTGGCAACTCGAATAATCAGGATCCTTGGGGTGGAAAGCGCCGCAATAATGGCGACCGCAAGGGGCCACCGGATCTCGACGAGGCCTTCCGAAAGCTGCAGGAAAGCCTGAATGGGTTGTTCGGTGGTGGGAAAAAACGTGGTGGTGACGAAGGCGGTCGCCCAAGCAAGGGTGGCGGCTACGGCCTGCTGGGCCTGGGTCTTGTCGTGCTGGCGGCCGTATGGCTGTACAGCGCGGTCTACGTGGTGGACGAGCAGGAACAGGCCGTGGTGCTGCGTTTCGGCAAGTACTACGAGACAGTCGGCCCTGGCCTGAACATCTACTTCCCGCCGATCGACAAGAAGTACATGGAGAACGTCACGCGTGAGCGTGCCTACACCAAGCAGGGCCAGATGCTGACCGAAGACGAGAACATCGTCGAAGTGCCGCTGACCGTGCAGTACAAGATCAGCAACCTGCAGGACTTCGTGCTGAACGTTGATCAGCCGGAAATCAGCCTGCAACACGCGACCGAAAGCGCGCTGCGCCACGTGGTGGGGTCGACCGCCATGGACCAGGTGCTGACCGAAGGTCGTGAATTGATGGCCAGCGAGATCAAGGAGCGCCTGCAACGGTTCCTCGACACCTATCGCACCGGTATCACCGTGACCCAGGTGAACGTACAGAGCGCAGCGGCACCGCGCGAAGTGCAGGAAGCCTTTGATGACGTGATCCGCGCCCGTGAAGACGAGCAGCGTTCGCGCAACCAGGCTGAAACCTACGCCAACGGCGTCGTGCCGGAAGCTCGCGGTCAGGCCCAGCGCATCCTCGAGGATGCGAACGGTTACCGCGACGAAGTGGTCTCCCGTGCCAAGGGTGAGGCGGATCGCTTTACCAAGCTGGTCGCCGAGTACCGCAAGGCCCCGGAAGTCACGCGTGAACGTCTGTACCTGGACACCATGCAGGAAGTCTTCAGCAACACCAGCAAGGTTCTCGTGACCGGCAGCAAGGGTGGGCAGAACAACCTGCTGTACCTGCCGCTGGACAAGATGATCGAAGGTGGTCGTAGTAGCACCAGCGCACCGTCCACCGGTTCCAATGCCGCTGCCAACGAAGCGAGCGCCCGTGCGGCCGCTGACTTGCTGCAACAGCAAACACGTACCAGGGAGAGTCGTTGATGAGCAATAAATCGCTGACCGCCCTGATTGTGGGCGTCGTCGTGGTCATCGCTGCCTGGAACTGCTTCTACATCGTGGCTCAGACCGAGCGTGCGGTGCTGCTGCAATTCGGTCGCGTGGTCCAGGCGGATGTCCAGCCGGGCCTGCATGTGAAAGTCCCCTACGTCAATCAGGTGCGCAAGTTCGACGCGCGCCTGATGACCCTGGATGCTCCCACACAGCGCTTCCTGACCCTGGAAAAGAAAGCCGTGATGGTAGACGCCTACGCCAAGTGGCGCGTCAAGGATGCCGAGCGCTTCTACACCGCGACCTCCGGCCTCAAGCAGATTGCCGACGAGCGTTTGTCGCGCCGCCTGGAATCGGGCCTGCGTGACCAGTTTGGTAAACGCACCCTGCACGAGGTGGTATCCGGTGAACGTGATGCGCTGATGGCGGATATCACCCGTTCGCTGAACACGATGGCAGAAAAAGAGCTGGGCATTGAAGTTGTCGATGTTCGGGTCAAGGCCATCGACCTGCCGAAGGAAGTCAACCGCAGCGTGTTCGAGCGGATGAGCACAGAGCGTGAGCGTGAGGCTCGTGAGCACCGTGCCAAGGGTAACGAGTTGGCTGAAGGTATCCGTGCGGATGCCGACCGTCAGCGTCGCGTACTATTGGCAGAGGCCTATCGTGAGTCTGAAGAGGCCCGTGGTGATGGCGATGCTCAAGCGGCGGCGATCTACGCCAAGGCTTACGGCCAGGACCAGGAGTTCTACGCGTTCTACCGCAGCCTGCGTGCCTACCGTGAAAGCTTCGCGAACAAAACCGACGTCATGGTGCTGGACCCAAGCAGCGACTTCTTCCGCTACCTGGAAAAGTCCAAGTAACCAGCCTGTGATTCTGCAGGGCTCACTTCCGTCGGGCGGCTAAAACGCCTGGCGGGGTGATCCTTTCAGAAAACGGGTGTATGATGCGGCAGCCGGGAAATTCCCGGCTTTTTTGCGTCTGCATGTTTGATTCGGCAGGCGTGACAGGTTTTTCGAGGAAAGTGCCCGACGAGGCCGCTTGCAGGTCGTTCGTCACGTCGCTCTTGCGCGTGGTTTATGCAGGGGGCGGGTATTTTCTGCTTCACTCAAGGCTCGGCCGAGGGCTGGCCGCCCGGATCATAGGGGAATGGCGTAATGGCAACGGTAGACCGCTGGCTGCTGCCAGATGGCATCGAAGAAGTACTGCCACCAGAAGCTGCGCGCATTGAAGTAGCGCGTCGCCAGGTGTTGGATCTGTTCCAGAGCTGGGGTTACGAGTTTGTCGTGACCCCCCATATCGAGTACCTGGAATCCCTGCTGACCGGCGCGGGCCAGGACTTGGATCTGCGCACCTTCAAGGTTATCGATCCGCAATCGGGCCGGCAGATGGGCTTTCGTGCCGACATCACGCCGCAAGTGGCGCGCATCGATGCGCACACCCTGCGCCGCGAAGGCCCGAGCCGCCTGTGCTACGCCGGCAGCGTGCTGCATGCTCAACCGCGTGCCTTGTCGTCTTCCCGTAGCCCGATCCAGTTGGGCGCCGAGTTGTATGGCGACGCCAGCCCGAGCAGTGACGTGGAAGTGATCAGCTTGATGCTGGCCATGTTGCAACTGGCTGACGTGCCGGATGTCCACATGGACCTGGGGCACGTCGGCATCTATCGTGGCCTGGCCCGTGCCGCCGGTTTGTCCGGCGAAGTCGAGCAACAGTTGTTCGATGCCCTGCAGCGCAAGGCCATCGATGAAGTCATCGCCCTCACCGAGGGTGTGCCTGCCGATCTGGCCGGCATGCTGCGTGCGCTGGTTGGCCTGTGCGGCGGCCGTGAAGTACTGGCGGCTGCGCGTGAACGCCTGGCCCATGCGCCAGCGCCGGTATTGGCTGCGCTGGATGATGTGGTCGCCATTGCCGACCAGCTGTCGGCGCGGTTCCCGCAGGTGCCGTTGTACTTTGATCTGGGCGAGTTGCGTGGCTATCACTACCACACCGGTGTGGTGTTCGCGGTGTTTGTGCCGGGTGTTGGCCAGGCCATCGCCCAGGGTGGTCGCTACGACGACATCGGTGCCGACTTCGGTCGTGCGCGTCCGGCCACTGGCTTTTCCACTGATTTGAAAACCCTGGTGACCCTGGGGCGTGCTGAGGTCGAGCTGCCGTCTGGTGGCATTTGGATGCCCGACAGTACGGACGCAGCACTCTGGCAGCAGGTTTGCCAGTTGCGCAGTGAGGGTCAGCGTGTCGTTCAGGCCTTGCCTGGGCAGCCATTGGCCGCCGCCCGTGAAGCGGACTGCGACCGGCAATTGATTCTGCAGAACGGGCTTTGGCAAGTATCGCCACTGGCTTCTTGAGTTTTCCTGCCGGCCATCGCCGGCACCAAGTTTGCGCGAATGAGGACAAGTGTTATGGGTAAGAATGTCGTAGTCCTGGGCACCCAATGGGGTGATGAGGGCAAAGGCAAGATCGTTGATCTGCTGACCGAACATGCTGCCGCCGTAGTGCGCTACCAAGGCGGCCACAATGCTGGCCACACCCTGGTCATCGATGGCGAAAAAACCGTCTTGCACCTGATCCCATCGGGCGTACTGCGCGAAGGCGTGCAGTGCCTGATTGGCAACGGCGTGGTGGTTGCACCGGATGCCTTGCTGCGCGAGATCACCAAGCTGGAAGAGAAAGGCGTGCCAGTGCGCGAGCGCCTGCGTATCAGCCCGTCTTGCCCGCTGATCCTGTCTTTCCACGTAGCGCTGGACCAGGCTCGTGAAAAGGCCCGTGGCGAGCTGAAGATCGGTACTACCGGTCGCGGCATCGGCCCGGCCTACGAAGACAAAGTTGCACGTCGTGGCCTGCGTGTGGGCGACCTGCTCAACATGCCGCGTTTTGAAGACAAGCTGCGTGAACTGGTGGATTACCACAACTTCATGCTGGTGGGTTACTACAAAGAGCCGGCCATCGAATTCGACAAGACCCTGGCCGAATGCAAGGAATACGCGGAGCTGCTCAAGCCGCTGATGCTGGACGTGACTGCCGAGTTGCATGACCTGCGTCGCGCGGGCAAGGACATCATGTTCGAAGGTGCCCAAGGTTCGCTGCTGGACATCGACCATGGTACCTACCCGTACGTGACCAGCTCCAACACCACCGCTGGCGGCGTTGCCACCGGTTCGGGTGTTGGTCCTATGTTCCTGGACTACATCCTGGGCATCACCAAGGCTTACACCACTCGCGTAGGTTCGGGTCCATTCCCGACTGAACTGTTCGACGCAGTAGGGGCGCACCTGGCGAAGCAAGGTCACGAGTTCGGTGCGACCACCGGCCGTGCCCGTCGTTGTGGTTGGTTCGACGCCGTTATCCTGCGTCGTGCTATCGATGTGAACAGCATCTCGGGCATCTGCCTGACCAAGCTGGACGTGCTCGACGGCCTGGAAACCATCAACATCTGCGTCGGCTACAAAGATGCAGAGGGTCAGGACGTTGCTCCGACTGATGCTGACAGCTACGTGGGCCTGCAGCCTGTGTACGAAGAGGTGCCAGGCTGGGCCGAATCGACCGTGGGTGCCAAGACCCTGGAAGAGCTGCCAGCCAACGCTCGAGCCTACATCAAGCGCGTTGAAGAGCTGATCGGCGCACCGATCGACATTATTTCGACGGGCCCGGACCGCAACGAAACCATCGTTTTGCGTCATCCGTTCGCTTAATAAGTTATTGATGTAAAAAGCAAAGGGCTCCTTCGGGAGCCCTTTGTCGTTTCAGTTCGCCAAGCGGCACGACCCTTGCTGTGTTTCTTTCTTTCGCGGTGCTATCAAATTAATGGCACCCGTGGTGGAGGGATTCCCGATGTCTGCCGTTCTCTCATTGTTACAAAGCCGTCTGTTGCGGCCGGTGTTCGTTACCCTAGGTATCGCTCTTTTGGTGCAAGTGCTGGTGGCGGTTGCTCTGACCCGGAGCACGGTCACGGCACTTGAAGCTGATTTGGGCAGTCGCCTGGGCGTCGATAGTCAGAAGCTCTCTGGCGAACTGGCGCAGGCCGGCAAGGAAGTCACATCCAGTCTGGACAGCTTGTCCAGCAGTACCCGTCAGCGTCTGACCGCCGGGCTTTCCGAGCGCCTGCAGGCAGAACAGAAGCAATTGCGGGCGACCCTGGAAAAAGACCTGCAAGACTCCGCCAATGATATGGCGCAACTGCTGGCCTCGGTGGCGCCCCGCGCCATGTGGGACAGTGATGTGCCCACGTTGTCTGAGTTTGCCCGGCGTGCCCAGCGCAATCCCAACGTGTTGTTCGTGGTCTACGACGACGCCGCCGGTGAGCATTTGACTCGCTACCTGAACCGCGAAAACCCGATCAACCAGGTGTTGCTGGCAAAGGGCGCGGGTGATCGCGCGCTGGATAAAGTGCTGGATGCGGCCAAGACCGACCCTTCTGTGTACTACGTCGAAGCGTCCATCAGTCCTAATGGTGTCGAGATTGGCAAAGTGCGCATGGGGGTTTCGACGGCATCGGTAGAAGCCGACCTGCAGGCGTTGGACAAGCGTTTTGCCGCCTTGATTGCCAGCGGTGATCAGTTGGTCGGCGATAGCCTCAAAGGGGCGGCAGCAGACAGCGCGACTGCCATGGGCGCGCGCCTGCAATCGGCGCAAACCACCGCCACCCAAATGACCGCCAATACCACCAGCGCTGTGCAGGAAGCCGCCGGCACCTTGCGCTGGCGCATCGGCATGGGGCTCGCAGGGGTTGGCTTTGGCGTGTTGCTGCTGATCGCCGTGGTGCTTGGGCGCCGTGTGGTCAATCGCCTGAAGTTGCTGATTGCGGCCATGGATGACCTGGCGGCGGGCGAGGGCGACCTGACCAAGCGCGTGCAGATCAATAGCCAGGACGAAATCGGCGACATGGCCTCGGCGGTCAATCGCTTTGTGGATAAGTTGCAGCCCATCGTGCGTGAAGCGGGTGATGTGGCTCAGCGGACCGGCGTGGAGATCGGTGCCATGACCTTGCGCAATGCCGGTGCCGATGCGGCCGCTGGCCTGCAGCGTGATGAGGTGGCCGAGAGCTTGCGCGCACTCTCGCAAATGGCTGATGAAGCCCAGGCCGAGAGCCATGCGATGCAGGCAGCGTTGCAGCAGGTGGTGGATATTCGTCAGGCCACCGATGAGAACGCGCGTACCTCGGCTGAAGTGGGGAGCCTGATTGAGGCGCTGGCGGGGCAGGTCGAGGCGGGGTCCAAGGTGATCGAGCGATTGGCGCAGCAAAGTGAGCAGATCGAGGTGGTGCTGACCGTGATTCACGGTATTGCCGAGCAAACCAACCTGCTTGCCCTGAACGCCGCGATCGAAGCGGCACGCGCCGGTGAGACGGGCCGTGGCTTCGCCGTGGTGGCGGATGAGGTGCGGGCGCTGGCCAGCAAGACCCAAAGCTCTACCGGCGATATCCAGGCGCATATCGTGGCGCTGCAGCAGGGCGCGCGTGAGGCGGTGGAAACCATCGGCAAGGCCGGGCGCCAGGCCAGCGAAGGGTTGCTGGTACTGCGCGACAGCGTGCGCTTGCAGCAGACCGTGCAGGCTTCGGTGGAGCAGGTGCATGCCGCGATCGGCCTGGCCACGCGCGCAGCCGAGCATCAGGCCCAGGGTGCCCATGCAGTGCGGGGGCGGGTCGAGGTGATCCATGCCCAGGCCGAACGTGCGGCGCAGGCGGTGGTGGAGACGACGGCCAGTGGTAAGGTGCTGGATGGTTTGGCGGCGCAGTTGAAGGCGAGCCTGGGGCAGTTTCGGGCTTAGCCTCGCCTGGACTGGCCCCCTCCCACGGGTTGAAATGCATTCAAATGTGGGAGGGGGCTTGCCCAGATAGCGGTTTCAGCGACTCAGATACATCCGTGTCGTCAGCAAATACACCGGCAACCCCGACACCAATATCAACAGCGCCGCATAAGGCGCCGCCGCCGCGAATTCCACATTCGAGGTATGCGCCCACACCGCCGTCGCCAAGGTATTCAGCCCGGTTGGGCTGAGCAGCAACGTCGCCGTCAATTCCTTCATTGCGTCCAGGAACACCAGCGCAAACGCCGCGCCCAATGCCGGGAAGATAATCGGCAAGGTTACCCGGCAAAACGCGCTGAACGATGACGCGCCCAGGGTGCGCGCGGCTTCTTCCAGTTGTGGCGCGGCTTTGTTCAAGGCGGTACGAACCGGCGCCTGGGCCAGCGGCAAAAACAGTAGCGCATAGGCAATCAGCAACAGCGCTGACGTCTGGTACAGCACTGGCACGTAATGCAGGGCGAAATACACCAGGGTCAGCGCAATCACCAGGCCGGGCAGGGCGTGCAGCAAGTACGGCAGGCGTTCGGCCCAGATCGCCAGTTGGCCCTTGTAGCGCACCACCAGCAACCCCACCGGCACCGCCAGCACCAGGCACAGCGCCGCGCCACCCAGCGACAACGCCAGGGACGATAGCAGCGCCTCACTGATCTCGGCCACCGGGAACGCCGCCGACGAGCCCACCGCCAGCCAGTAACCCAGCATGCCCAGGGGAATGCCGCTGCCGATGATTGCCAGCGCAAGGCAATAGACTTGGCCCAAGAGCGCCCACCTGCCCAGGCGAACCTGTTCGGCATGCCGCGCAGCCCCTTGGCCGATGCGTACGTGTCGGCCCTTGCCGCGCACGCGCAACTCCAGCCCCAGCAGGGTGAGGCACATCACCAGCAGCACCGCCGATAACATCGCGGCGTTGGCATTGCTGAACTCCAGTTCGAACTGCTGGTAGATCGCCGTGGTAAAGGTCTGCAGGCCGATGATCGACAGTGCGCCGAATTCCACCAGCATATGCAACGCGATCAACAGCGCCCCGGCCAGCAGGGACGGCCACAGCAGGGGCAGGGTGATGCGAAAGAACACTCCCCAGCGATTGAGCCCCAGGGTGCGGGCTGATTCCTCCAGGGACGGGTCCAGATTGCGCAGGGTCGCCGCCACCGGTAGGAACACCAGCGGGTACTTGGACAGGGTCATGACCAGGATCGCCCCCCCGAGTCCTTCGAAGTTGGCGCTCAGCGACACCCAGGTGAAGCTGCTGACAAACGCCGGTACCGCAAACGGCAGGCACAGAATCACGCCCCAGATGCGTCGCCCTGGCAAGTTGCTGCGCTCCAGCAGCCAGGCCAGGGACAAGCCGATCACACCACACGCCAGCGTTACCCCGACCATCAAGGCGAGGGTATTGCGCAACAAGCCAAAGACGTAGGGCCGCCATAGCAGATGCAGCGCCTGCGCCCATCCCGCTTGCCAGGCTTTGAGCCCGACGTAGGCCAGCGGCAACAGGCTCAAGCCCACCAGGAGCAGTACGGGCAGCAACAGCCAGATCGACGGGCGCTTGCGCCGTGGGCTGAACCCCCCGCGTAGCGCGGGGGCGGGTGGCGATGGGTTCATCAGTTCAGGCCAACGTCACGTTCCAGCTCGAGGGCTTCTTCGGCGTTACCCAAGTCAGCCGGGGTGACTTTCGGCGGTTGCAGTTCGCTGAAAGGCTTGAGGCCACGATTGGATTGCATGCCCTTGCGCAGCGGGTATTCGGCCGAGGTGTTGGTGATTACACGCTGGCCTTCTTCGCTGGCCATGAATGCCAGCAGTTGCTGGGCCTCTTTGGGGTGCTTGCTGGATTTCAGTGCCGCCGCCGAGGAGACCGTGATCAGGCCGCCGGCATCGCCATCGGTGAAGTAGTGCAGTTGGGAGTCCAGGTTGGTTTTTTCCTTCTTCAGGGCAAACCAGTAGTAGTTGTTGACCAGTACGGTGGCGACTTCGCCATTTTCCACGGCTTTGAGGGCAACCATGTTGTTGCTGTACACCTTGCCGAATGCGCGCAGGCCGGTCAGCCATTCTTCGGCGGCTTCGCGACCGTGCAGCTTGATGATTGCCACGGCTTGTTCCTGGAAGGCGCCGCTGGTTGGTACAAAGCCGACCTTGCCTTGCCACTCGGGGCCGGCGAAATCCAGAACCGATTTGGGCAGGTCTTTTTCGGCGATCAGTTTCGGGTTGAAGGCCACGACGCGGGTGCGTGCGGTCACGCCCATCCAGTCGCCGTTGCTGCCGACATAGTCCTTGGGCAGTACATTCAGGGTGCTGGCATCGATCTTGGCCAGCAGGCCTTGTTCGCCGAGTTTGTTCAGTGGCGGCGATTCTTCGGTGTAAATCACGTCGGCAGGGGAGCGGTCACCTTCTTCCACGACCTGGCTGGCCAGCTGGTTGCTGCTGCCTTTGCGTACGTTGACGTGAATGCCGGTCTTGGCTTCGAAGGCCTTGGCGAGTTCATCGCCGACCTCTTTGTGTTGGCCGTTGTACAAGGTCAGGGAGACTTTATCGGCGCAATAGGCGGCAGGCGAAAGCAGGGCCAGTCCGAGTAGAGTGAGGGTCATGCCACGCAGAAGGGATGTTTTGAGACGGGTATCGCGGATCATCATCCAGGGTTTTCCTCGCTTGTGTGCAACAAATCATTGCAAGGATAAACGATAAAACTTCTCAAGTGCGGATGAGGGGCAAATAGCTGGGGAAGTTTTCAAACCCTGGAAACGAAAAAACCCGCTTTCGCGGGTTTGATCTGAATTTGGTGCCCAGGAGAAGACTCGAACTTCCACGACCTTGCGATCACCAGCACCTGAAGCTGGCGTGTCTACCAATTTCACCACCTGGGCATTCTCAAGCAGCGTTGCCGCTGTTGATGGGGCGAACTATACGGCGGGCTTTTTGATCTGTAAACCCCTGATTCGAAAAATATAAATCAAAATTCTCGTTAAAAATCAAAGGCCTGAAACGCAAAAACCCGCTTTCGCGGGTTTTTGGAGACTCAAGGTTGAAATCTTGAGTTTGAAATTGGTGCCCAGGAGAAGACTCGAACTTCCACGACCTTGCGATCACCAGCACCTGA
>NZ_JBMDIS010000100.1:0-21570 GCF_057808775.1 Pseudomonas sp. FG86
GCCCCCTCCCACAGTTTGTCCTGCATTCATCAGGTAGGCCTCAGTTGGCTTTTGCTCTGGCTTTTGCGGTCCTGGAACCAACGGGAGTTGGGCGGGTGTACTCAGTTAAAAATGTGGGAGGGGGCTTGCCCCCGATGAGGGCGTGTCAGTTGATGCATCTGCAACTGACCCACAGCTATCTGAGGCCCCCCCACATTTGGATCAAGTACAACCTCGGTCTCACGGGTTTTCCAGGTCATGCCCCAACGACTGGATAAACAACGAGAACAGCTCCGGCTGTGACGAGATGTCCAGCTTCGCGTACAAATGCCGACGGTGCACTTTCACCGTATCCGGCGAGATATTCAGGCGCTCGGCCATGGCCTTGGAGGAGAACCCACGCAGCACCAGGCGGGCGATTTCCAGTTCGCGGTCCGAGAGCACGCCGCAGCCGAACTGGCTCAATGCATCCCTGATCTGGCTGTCCATCGCCGGCGCACGCTGGGTGCTTTGCTGCCAATGCTGCTGCATCAATGGCAATACCCATGCCGCCAGGGTGGTCATCAGCCCGGTTTCGTCACCACTGAACCGCCGCTGCATGCCCAACGACAGCGACAACGTTCCCGCACCGGGCAGTTGCAGAATAAATTGCACCTCGTCTTCCAGCACGTTGTCGTGGAAGTAATTGAGGAAGTATTCACTCTGGCGAAAATGATCCGGCGCCACCTCTTCCAGGCGATACACCCCGCTGGCGTAGCCTTCGCGACAGGCCTGGAAGAACGGATCGAGCAGGTACAGACCATTGAGGTACGCCAGCATCGACGCCGGCTTGCTGCTGGGCTGTGCGTCGTATTCCTCCAGCGCCTGGGGCGGGCCCTCCAGGGGGTAGAAAATCGCCAGGGCGTTATCGAAGGGCAGGCATTGGTGCAGCAACAGCACCAGCTGTTTCCAGAAGCGCTCGGTGCCGATGTGTGCCAGCGTGCGCCCCAGCCCCGCATGCATGCCGATTTCCCTGAACAGGCTCATGAGTCAGGCTCCCGCCATCAAAAGATCGGCCAAGGGTTCGGCTTTTTACCGGGTGTCGTCAAGGGGAGTACGCCAATAGGGGAATTGGCTGACAAGCCCCCAGCCGATAACGTCGCCATCAGTCAACGGGAAACATATCCCGGACGATCATCATTTTTCGTTTCTGCCTCACACCAAAAACAACGACAGAGGATAACGATATGAGTACTTCTCCCGCGCCAGACGGCGTGCTCAAACCCACCCTGAGCGTCTTCGATGTGGTTGCCATCACCGTTTCGGCGGTGACCCCGGCCAGTTCCGTATTTGTCATCGCGCCGTTTGCCATCCAGCAGGCGGGCAGTGGTGTGTTCCTGGCGTTTGTGATGGCCGGTTTGCTCGCGCTGATGTTCGCCTTCTGTTACGCCGAACTGGGTCGGGCGCACAACAGTGCCGGCGGTGAGTACGTGTACGCCAAGCGCGTATTCGGTGGCATGGCCGGCTACGCGACGTTTCTGACGGTGCTGGTGATGTTGCTGTTTATTCCGCCGGTGCTGGCCACAGGCGCAGCGACTTACCTCAACAACGCCCTGGGCACGAAATTCGACGCGCAAACCGTCGCCCTGGTCATCGTGGTCGGCAGCTACGCCCTGGGCATCCTCAATATCAAGCTCAACGCCTGGATCACCGGCACCTGCCTGCTGTTGGAAGTGGCGGCCTTGCTGGTCATCGTGTTTATCGGCTTCGGCCACCCGGTGCAACCGGCCAGTGTGTTGTTCCAGCCGCAGATCGTCGAAAACGGTGTGTTGCACCTGGCGCCCTGGGCCCTGGTGATCGGTGCGGTGGGCATTGGCCTGTTCTCGTTCAATGGCTATGGCCCGGCGGTGTTACTCGCCGAAGACATGAAATGCGGCGGCAAGGGCGTGCACAAGGCTGTGCTGTGGTCCCTCGGGCTGGTGGTGGTGATCGAGATTGTGCCGATCACCGCGCTGTTGATTGGCGCACCGTCCCTGAGCGCGATGATCAGCAGCCCTGACCCCATCGGCTACCTGCTCACCAGCCACGGCAATGAAACCCTGTCACGCCTGGTCAGCGCGGGGATCTTCCTGTCGGTGTTCAACGCCATTGTCGCCATCGTCATCCAGATCGGCCGCGTGGTCTTCAGCAGTGGCCGCGATGCGCTGTGGACGCCGCGCATCAACCAGTTGTTCACGCGCATCCATCCACGCTGGGACTCGCCGTGGTTGGCTACGCTGTTCCTGGCGATCCCCTCGGCGTTGTTGAGTTTCAGCTCTAACCTGGCGGACCTCACGTCGTTCAGCGTGCTGCTGATCATGCTGGTGTACCTGGTGGTGGCCTTGAGCGCGCTGATGAGCCGGGTGCGGCTGCGCGACCGCGAGCATCCCTATCGCATGCCTCTGTGGCCGCTGCCGGCGTTGCTCGCGGTGCTGGGCGCGGGGTACCTGCTGGTGACCTTGCTGGTGGCGTCTTCGGTTCGCGACATCATGATCATCATCGGTTTGCTGGCGGTGTCGGTGATCCTGTATTGCATCAGTGGCCGGCTGAGTCCGGCGTTTCAGAAATTGTAAGGAGTGGGTATGCGTGCACGTCAATTGGGCATTACGTTGGGGCTGGGCACGCCCGGCGAATTGAATGCCATCACCGATGTTCCCGGCGTTCGCGTCGGCCACAGTACGCTCAAGACCCGCATCGACGGCAAGCAGGTGCGCACCGGCGTCAGCGTGATCCAGCCGCGCGCCGGGGAGGCGCGGCAACAGCCGTGTTTTGCCGGTTACCACGTGCTAAACGGCAACGGTGACGCCACCGGCCTGGAATGGATCAACGAAGCCGGTCTGTTGACGACGCCGCTGGCGATCACCAATACCCACAGCATCGGCATCGTGCGCGATACGTTGATCGCCCTGGAGCGCGAACGCCTGGCGGACCCGGCGGTGTATTGGTGCATGCCGGTGGTGATGGAAACCTATGACGGCCTGCTCAACGATATCTGGGGCCAGCACATCAAGCCTGCGCATGTGCGCGAGGCGGTGAACAACGCCGAACCGGGCCCGGTACAGGAGGGCGCTGTGGGTGGCGGCACCGGGATGATCTGCCATGAGTTCAAGGGGGGCATCGGCACGGCATCGCGCCGCTTGCCAGTGGAGCAGGGTGGCTGGACCGTCGGCGTGCTGGTGCAGGCTAACCATGGCAAGCGCCAGGAACTGCGGGTCGACGGCTACCCGGCAGGCCGCCATTTGATGGACATCCCGTCACCGTTTGCCGAGCGTGGCACGCCGGGCATGGGCTCGATTGTGGTGATCCTGGCCACCGATGCGCCGTTGTTGCCGCATCAATGCCAGCGCCTGGCACAGCGCGCCTCCATTGGCATCGCCCGTACCGGCGGGGGTACCGAGGACTCCAGCGGCGACCTGTTCCTGGCCTTCGCCACTGGCAACCAGGATTTGCCGCCCGCGGATTACGGGCGCAAGGGCCTGCCGTTCAGCACCGCGTTGCAGATGGTCAATAACGACCATATTTCACCGTTGTTCCTCGCGGCGGCGGAGGCAGTGGAGGAGGCGATCATCAACGCCATGCTGGCTGGCGAAGACATGATGACGGACGACGGTGTGCAAGTGCCGGGCTTGAACGGCGAAACACTGTTACAGGCATTGGGCAAAACCGGCTGGAGTGTGTCCCGGTAATAGGGGGCATGTACTTAATGATGTAAGTGTAATAACGGGCTAGATGAATAGTGCCAATGACACCGTGACAATACAGTGGATCCCTTAATGGGGTTTGCCGCTCTACTTGAGCGGCTTTACCCGTATTTAATATTTAAATAACAGCCCTGGTTATTTTGTCGGACAAAAGCAATCGGCCCCCAACAAACACGGCTTATGACTTCCCTAAGTTGCTCCTCTATGATTTTTCCACTGTGTAAATAGAGGTAGACGAAAGTTTTCAAATTGTGTCAGTTTCGATACGCCTTCAAAAGAGGCGAGTGATAGGACGATCTCGCCCGCGGGGTTCCTATCGATAAAAACTGATGCACTTGCAAACAAGGAAGTACGTTTATGTCAAAAGTAAAAGACAAGGCTATTGTGTCGGCGGCGCAAGCCAGCACCGCTTACTCGCAAATCGATAGCTTCAGCCATTTGTATGACCGTGGCGGCAACCTCACGATCAATGGCAAACCCTCCTATACCGTTGACCAGGCAGCCACCCAATTGCTGCGCGACGGCGCCGCGTACCGGGACGTTGACGGCAACGGCAAGATCGACCTGACCTACACCTTCCTGACCTCGGCCTCCTCGAGCACCCTGAACAAACACGGTATCTCGGGCTTCAGCCAGTTCAACGCCCAGCAGAAAGCCCAGGCCGCCCTGGCCATGCAATCCTGGTCGGACGTGGCCAACGTGACCTTCACCGAGAAGGCCAGCGGCGGTGACGCTCATATGACGTTCGGCAACTACAGCAGCGGCCAGGACGGCGCGGCAGCCTTTGCCTACCTGCCTGGCACCGGTGCGGGCTATGACGGCACGTCGTGGTACCTGACCAACAACAGCTACACGCCGAACAAGACCCCGGACCTGAACAACTACGGCCGGCAGACCCTGACCCACGAGATCGGCCACACCCTGGGCCTGGCGCACCCTGGCGACTACAACGCCGGGAACGGCAACCCGACCTACAACGACGCGACCTATGGACAGGACACGCGCGGCTACAGCCTCATGAGCTACTGGAGCGAAAGCAACACCAACCAGAACTTCAGTAAAGGCGGGGTTGAAGCCTATGCCTCCGGCCCGCTGATCGACGACATCGCCGCGATCCAGAAGCTCTACGGTGCCAACTACAACACCCGCGCCGGCGACACCACCTACGGGTTCAACTCCAACACCGGGCGTGACTTCCTCAGCGCCACCTCCAACGCCGACAAACTGGTGTTTTCGGTATGGGACGGTGGTGGCAACGACACCCTGGATTTCTCCGGTTTTACCCAGAACCAGAAGATCAACCTCAATGAAGCCTCGTTCTCCGATGTGGGCGGCCTGGTGGGTAACGTTTCGATCGCCAAGGGCGTGACCATCGAGAACGCCTTCGGTGGCGCGGGCAACGACTTGATCATCGGCAACAACGCCGCCAACGTGATCAAGGGCGGGGCCGGCAACGACCTCATCTACGGCGGCGGCGGTGCCGACCAACTGTGGGGCGGCGCCGGCAACGACACGTTTGTGTTCGGTGCCAGTTCCGATTCCAAGCCTGGGGCGGCGGACAAGATCTTTGACTTCACCTCGGGGTCGGACAAGATCGACCTGTCCGGCATCACCAAAGGCGCGGGCCTGACCTTCGTCAACGCGTTCACCGGGCATGCCGGCGATGCGGTATTGACCTATGCCTCGGGCACCAACCTGGGTACCTTGGCGGTGGACTTCTCCGGGCACGGCGTGGCGGACTTCCTCGTCACCACGGTCGGCCAGGCAGCGGTCAGCGATATCGTCGCGTGATACAAGGGCGCGGCGTTTCGGCGCCGCGCCTGTTGGATGGAGCGTGAAGATGCAGCGTTTTTTCAACTTGATCGCCTGCGTGTTGCAGGCGATGGTCATGTCGGCAGGAGCCCACGCAATGGCGAGCAGTCTTGTTTTACCCACGAGCGCCCAATTGGCCGGGCATTGGCAGTTGCACCAGCAGGACCAGGTGTGTGCCCTCGACCTGCTGGAACCGGCCAATGCCCTGGGCGGTGATGTGGCTTGTGTGACGCAATGGCTGGGTGACAAACCCCTGAGCTGGTCGCCGACGCCCGACGGTATCTGGCTGATGAATGCCGAAGGTACTGGGATCACCCATTTGAATCGCCAGAAGGAAGGCGAATACAAAGGCCGTACGCCATCCGGAACGGAAGTGGTATTGCAACGCGCCCCTTAGTTATTGGTTATAACGCGATCACTCGATGTTATTAGTTGACTGGCCCCGACCAGGGGCTCGGGAAACTTATGCGCGTAATTTGATTCAGGGAAGAACAAGAGATATGGCCAAACCCCAAGGCGTTGCGCCCTTATTCAAGGCGCTGGGTGAATACAAGAGCATTTTGATCAGCGTGGGTTTTTTTACCGCCTTGATTAACCTGCTGATGCTGGTGCCGTCCATTTATATGCTGCAAGTGTATGACCGCGTGTTGTCTTCCCAGAATGAAACGACCCTGGTGATGTTGACGCTGATGGTCGTGGGGTTCTTTGCGTTTATTGGCACACTGGAAGTCATCCGCAGTTTTATCGTGATCCGCATCGGCAGCCAGTTAGAACGACGTTTCAACTTGCGCGTTTATAAAGCCGCGTTCGAACGCAACCTGCAACGTGGCCAAGGGCATGCCGGGCAAGCCCTGGGCGACCTGACCCATATCCGCCAATTCATTACCGGGCCGGCGCTGTTCGCTTTTTTCGATGCGCCGTGGTTTCCCATCTACCTGTTTGTGATCTTCCTGTTCAACGTGTGGTTGGGCGTCTTGGCGACGGCCGGCGCAGTGTTGCTGATTGCATTAGCGTGCCTTAACGAATACCTGACCAAAAAGCCGCTGGGGGAGGCCAGTGGTTTCTCCCAGCAATCCACCCAACTGGCCACCAGCCATTTACACAACGCCGAGACCATCCAGGCCATGGGCATGCTCGGTGCCCTGCGCCAGCGCTGGTTTGCCGTGCACTCGCAGTTCCTCGGCTTGCAGAACCAGGCCAGTGACACCGGCTCGGTGGTCACCTCAGTGAGCAAATCCCTGCGTCTGTGCCTGCAATCCCTGGTGCTGGGCCTGGGTGCGCTGCTGGTGATCCGCGGGGATATGACCGCCGGGATGATGATCGCCGGTTCTATCCTGATGGGCCGCGTGCTCAGCCCCATCGACCAGCTGATTGCGGTGTGGAAGCAATGGAGTTCGGCCAAGCTGGCCTATCAGCGCCTGGATGAATTGCTGCGCGAATTCCCGCCTGAAGTCGAGCACATGGCGTTGCCCGCACCCAAGGGCCAGTTGAGTTTTGAGCAGGTCAGTGCTGGCCCGCCAGGGCGACGCATCGCCACCTTGCATCAAGTCAGTTTCAACCTGGGCGCCGGTGACGTGCTGGGGGTGCTCGGCGCCTCGGGCTCTGGCAAGTCGACCCTGGCCCGCGTGCTGGTGGGCGTGTGGCCGACCCTGGCCGGTACGGTGCGCCTGGATGGCGCGGATATCCATCGCTGGGACCGTGGCGACCTGGGCCCGCATATCGGCTATTTGCCCCAGGACATTGAGCTATTCAGCGGCAGCATTGCCGACAACATCGCGCGCTTTCGCGATGCCGACCCCGAGCGTGTGGTGAAGGCTGCGCAACAAGCCGGTGTGCATGAATTGATCCTGCGCTTGCCCCACGGGTATGACACGGTCCTGGGCGACAACGGCGGCGGCCTGTCCGGTGGCCAGAAACAACGGGTGGCCCTGGCCCGTGCACTGTATGGCGAGCCGCGCCTGATTGTGCTCGATGAACCCAACTCCAACCTCGACACCGTCGGCGAAGCCGCCCTGGCCAGCGCCATTGTGCAGATGAAGGCCCAGGGCAGCAGTGTGATCCTGGTCACCCATCGGTCCTCGGCGCTGGCCCAGGCTGACAAGTTGCTGGTGCTTAACGAAGGGCGTTTGCAGGCATTCGGGCCAAGCCAGGAAGTACTGCGGGCGTTGTCCGGCCACAGGGAGCAACCGCCCCAAGGCAGGAGCGAGCTTGCTCGCGAAGGGCGTTAACGATGACGCGCCCTGATTGGATACACGCGGTAACGGTGAGTTTTTCGCGAGCAAGCTCGCTCCTACAGGTTTTGCGTCAAGCAGTAAGGATGTCAGCATGATTCATGAACAACGCGACGCCCGGTTCTTCGCGCGCATGGGCTGGCTGCTGAGCGTGGTCGGTGCCGGTGGCTTTTTCCTCTGGGCCAGCCTGGCGCCCCTGGACCAGGGCATCCCGGTGCAGGGCACGGTGGTGGTGTCGGGCAAACGCAAGGCGGTGCAAACCTTCAGCCCCGGCGTGGTCAGTCGGATTCTGGTGCAGGAAGGGCAGTGGGTGAAGCAAGGCCAGCCGCTGTTCCGTCTCGACCAGACCCAGCACCAGGCCGACGTGCAGTCCCTGCAAGCCCAGTACCGCATGGCCTGGGCCAGCGTCGCGCGGTGGCAGAGCGAACGCGACAATCAATCGGCCATCACCTTTCCCGCTGAGCTGAGCAACAGCCCCGACCCGGCACTGGCGCTGGTCCTGGAAGGCCAGCGCCAATTGTTCAGCAGCCGCCGCGAAGCCTTTGCCCGTGAACAGGCGGGCATTCGCGCGAATATCGAGGGTGCCAGCGCGCAACTGAACGGCATGCGCCGTGCGCGCAGTGACCTGACCGCCCAGGCCCAGTCCCTGCGCGACCAACTGAGCAACCTGCAACCCTTGGCCGACAACGGTTATATCCCGCGCAACCGCTTGATGGAGTACCAGCGCCAGTTGTCCCAGGTGCAACAGGACCTGGCGCAGAACACCGGCGAAAGCGGCCGGGTGGAGCAGGGCATCCTTGAATCGCGCCTTAAGCTGCAGCAGCACAGCGAGGAATACCAAAAGGAAGTCCGCAGCCAACTGGCCGACGCACAGTTGCGCAGCCTGACCCTGGAGCAGCAACTCACCTCCGCCGGCTTCGATCTGCAACACAGCGAGATCAACGCACCGGCCGACGGCATCGCGGTCAACCTCAGCGTGCACACCGAGGGCGCCGTGGTGCGTGCCGGTGAAACCCTGCTGGAAATCGTGCCCCAGGGCACGCGCCTGGAAGTCGAAGGGCATTTGCCGGTGCACCTGGTGGACAAGGTCGGCACCCACTTGCCGGTCGATATCCTGTTCACCGCCTTCAACCAGAGCCGCACCCCCCGCGTGCCGGGGGAAGTGAGCCTGATTTCCGCCGACCAGATGCTCGACGAAAAAACCGGCGCCCCGTATTACGTGCTGCGCACAGCCGTCAGCGAGGCGGCCCTGGAGAAACTCCACGGCCTGGTGATCAAACCTGGCATGCCTGCCGAGATGTTCGTGCGCACCGGCGAACGCTCGTTGCTCAATTACCTGTTCAAGCCGTTGCTCGATCGCGCCGGCTCAGCGTTGACCGAGGAATGAGCATGAAGCCAGTGTTCATCACCTTGCTGCTGGCCTG
The DNA here is from genome assembly GCF_057808775.1 of Pseudomonas sp. FG86. NCBI lineage: Bacteria > Pseudomonadati > Pseudomonadota > Gammaproteobacteria > Pseudomonadales > Pseudomonadaceae > Pseudomonas > Pseudomonas sp. FG86. The sequence goes on from NZ_JBMDIS010000100.1 coordinate 9,166, forward strand.
CGCCAATGCCCAGGCCGCCATGGGCCCGTTCGATGTGTATGAACAGGCGCTGCGTAACGATCCGGTGTTTCTCGGCGCCATCAAGGAGCGCGACGCCGGCCTGGAAAACCGCACCATCGGCCGCGCCGGCCTGCTGCCCAAGCTGTCGTACACCTACAACAAGGGCCGCAACAACTCCCAGGCCACCTTGCCCGATGGGCGTGGCGGCAATTATCACGATGACCGCAACTACAACAGTTACGGCTCCACGTTCAGCCTGCAACAGCCGTTGTTCGACTACGAGGCTTACGCCAACTACCGCAAGGGCGTGGCCCAAGCGTTGTTTGCCGATGAGAGTTTTCGCGACAAGAGCCAGGCGCTGCTGGTGCGGGTGCTGAGTTATTACACCCAGGCACTGTTTGCCCAGGACCAGATCGATATCGCCCGCGCCAAGAAAAAAGCCTTCGAGCAGCAGTTCCAGCAGAACCGGCACCTGTTCCAGCAAGGCGAAGGCACGCGGACCGATATCCTCGAAGCCGAGTCGCGCTATGAACTGGCCACCGCTGAAGAAATCCAGGCGCTGGATGAGCAGGACGCCTCGTTGAGAGAACTGGGCGCCTTGATCGGCGTACAGAGCGTCAATATCACCGATTTGGCGCCCCTGAACCCAAGCTTCGCCGCCTTCACGCTGACGCCGGCCAACTACGACAGCTGGCATGAACTGGCGGTGAGCAACAACCCCACACTCGCGTCCCAGCGCCAGGCCCTGGAAGTGGCGCGTTACGAAGTGGAGCGCAACCGCGCCGGGCATTTGCCGAAGGTCATGGCGTATGCCAGTTCGCGCCAGCAGGAGTCCGACAGCGGCAACACCTACAACCAGCGCTACGACACCAACACCATCGGCGTCGAAGTCAGCCTGCCGTTGTACGCCGGGGGCGGTATTTCGGCGTCCACCCGCCAGGCCAGCCGCGCCATGGAGCAGGCCGAGTACGAACTGGAAGGCAAGACCCGCGAAACTCTGATCGAGCTGCGTCGGCAGTTCAGTGCCTGCCTGTCCGGGGTCAGCAAACTGCGCGCTTACCAAAAGGCCCTGACCTCGGCGCAAGCGCTGGTGGTGTCGACCCAGCAAAGCATCCTCGGTGGCGAGCGGGTCAACCTCGATGCGTTGAACGCTGAGCAACAGCTCTACAGCACGCGGCGCGACTTGGCCCAGGCGCGTTATGACTACCTGATGGCCTGGACCAAATTGCATTACTACGCCGGCAACCTGCGCGACACCGACCTGGCCAAGGTGGATGAGGCGTTCGGGCCGACACCGCAGTAATTGACTTTCTCGACAATTCCAACAACAGAGAGGCAAGACCATGGGCGTGTTTGACTATAAAAACCTCGGGGCCGAAGGCTCCAAAGCGTTGTTCGCCGATGCCATGGCGATCACGCTGTATACCTACCACAACCTGGATAACGGCTTTGCCGTGGGCTACCAGCACAACGGCCTGGGGCTCGGCTTGCCGGCCACGCTGGTCGGTGCTCTGCTGGGCAGTACGGATTCCCAGGGCGTGATCCCCGGCATTCCCTGGAACCCGGACGCGGAAAAAGCCGCCCTGGACGCTGTGCAACAGGCCGGTTGGACGCCCATCAGCGCGAGCGCCCTGGGCTATACCGGCAAGGTCGACGCCCGAGGCACGTTCTTCGGCGAAAAGGCCGGCTACACCACGGCCCAGGTCGAGGTACTGGGTAAGTACGATGACGCCGGCAAGTTGCTGGAAATCGGTATCGGTTTTCGCGGTACTTCAGGCCCTCGGGAAACGTTGATCAGCGACTCCATAGGGGATCTGGTCAGCGATCTGCTCGCCGCTCTGGGCCCCAAGGATTACGCGAAGAACTATGCCGGCGAAGCCTTTGGCGGCCTGCTCAAGAACGTCGCCGACTATGCCAGCGCCCACGGCCTCAGCGGCCACGACGTGGTGGTCAGCGGCCACAGCCTGGGCGGCCTGGCGGTCAACAGCATGGCCGACTTGAGCAGCGGCAAATGGGCGGGTTTCTACCAGGACGCCAACTACGTGGCCTACGCCTCACCGACCCAGAGCGCCGGCGACAAGGTGCTCAATATCGGTTATGAAAACGACCCGGTATTCCGTGCGCTGGACGGCTCCTCCTTCAATTGGTCGTCGTTGGGCGTGCATGACCAACCCCATGAATCGACCACCGACAATATCGTCAGCTTCAACGACCACTACGCCTCGACGCTGTGGAATGTGCTGCCGTTTTCCATCACCAACCTGCCGACTTGGATCTCGCATTTGCCCACGGGGTATGGCGATGGGATGACGCGCATCGTGGAATCGGGTTTCTATGCACAGATGAGCCGCGACTCGACGATCATCGTCGCCAACCTGTCCGACCCGGCGCGGGCCAACACCTGGGTGCAGGACCTCAACCGCAATGCCGAGGCGCACAAGGGCAACACATTCATTATTGGCAGCGACGGCGATGACCTGATCCAGGGCGGCAAGGGCGCGGACTTTATCGAGGGCGGCAAGGGCAATGACACGATCCGCGACAGCAGCGGCCACAACACGTTTCTGTTCAACGGGCATTTCGGCCAGGACCGGATTATCGGCTATCAAGCCACCGACAAGCTGGTGTTCACGGATGTGCAGGGCAGTGCGGATTATCGTGATCACGCCAAGGTGGTAGGCGCGGATACGGTGATCAGTTTTGGCGCGGATTCGGTGACGTTGGTGGGGGTGGTCGGGCTGTCGGGGGAGGGGATTGTTATCGCTTGAAACTGTGGGAGGGGGCTGTTGTGGCGAGCAGGTTTGTTGTGGCGAGCAGGCCTGTTGTGGCGAGCGGGCTTGCCCCGCGTTGGGCTGCGAAGCAGCCCCCAACAAAGTCGCCAAGTTCTTTGTTCTTTCTGAAAAACCGCGGTGCCTGGGGTTAGGGCCGCTTCGCGCCCCAACGCGGGGCAAGCCCGCTCGCCACAACAGGCCCGCTCAGCACAACAAACCTGCTTGCCACAACAAACCTGCTCAGCACAGCAGGCCCACTCGCCACAGGGCGGCCAGTTTGCTGTGCGACAGCGCTAAGGACCTCCCACATTTGATCAGTGTTGGCGCTGGAAATCAGTCTTCCTTGCGCACCGTTGCCACATCGTCGGCCTTGACGCGGATGTGCTTGCCGGCAATATCGGTGAACTCATAAAACCCGTCGGCGGTCTTGGTTTTTGGAATGTCCTTGGTCAAATACTGCGTGCCATTTTGCAGCGTCACTACGGTTTGCGTCGCGCAACCGGCCAATACCAGAAAAGTGAGTGCAACCAGTGGCAGACTCAAATTCTTCATGTTCATAACCCTTACCTTAACCCTGAAAAAGTCCCGCGCCTGTGGCTGCGGGCAATAAATGGTACGCCATCAACTTCTCCATCTGATCACTTTTATGCAAAAAGTTGCGTGGGCCATTTATCTATTACCGATTGCAACAACGCGTTTGCGACGGCACTCTGTATGCATAACCAGTATTTGATCACTGCGCGCCATGGCCAATCCCCTCGACGATCCCCTGTATTACCTGCATAACTTCCGCCAAGTGCTGGATTGGCTGGGGCATCGCTACGCCGATTTACTCGATACGGATGAACAGCATTTCATTCAGCAATTTGACAGGTTGCCCCAGGCGTCCCAAGCGTTGTTGGTGCGCATGGTGATGCGCAAGGGTGTGCATTTTCGCGCGGGCAAGCTCACCTACCAGGAGATCGGCTGCCCCCATGCCGCTGTACGCCCCTTGCTGGAACTGGGTTGGGTCGACGACCAGTGCCCGCTGGCCTTCCACGAGTTGTTTGCGTTGCTGCAAAAAAGCGAAATGCTCGCGGTGTTCCAGGCGTGGATCGACCAGCCCAAAGGCAACAAGGCCGACTGGCTTGAACCCCTGGCGGCGCAATTCACCGAAAGCCGCAGCTTCGCCCACTGGTGCCCCGAGTTGGCCGACAGGCTGTACAGCCTGACCGTGATGGACCTGTGTGACCGCCTGCGTCTGATGTTCTTCGGCAACCTGCACCAGGACTGGTCGGAATTCGTGCTGGCGGACCTGGGCATCTACACCTATGAGAAGGTCGAGTTCTGCGCCGAGTCCCGTGGTTTGCGCACGCGCGACGATGTGCTCGGTTTTCTGTTCCTGCACCAGTGCCAACAGGCATTTGAAGCCGGCGAGGCGCTGGACACGCTACTGGCGCAGGTCGCCACGCTGCACACCGACAACCCTTGGCTGCAAAAGCGCCGGGCCAAATTGCTGTTCCAGGTCGGCCAGTATTGCGAACGCAATGCCGAGTTGGCCATGGCCGAGCAGATCTACCGCGTGTGTGCCTACCCCGGCGCACGCGCGCGACTGATCCGCGTGCTGGAGCGCCAGGAGGCTTATGCTCAGGCGCTGGCGCTGGCCTGCGCCGCCCAACAGGCGCCGGAAAGTGCCGCCGAACAGCAACACCTGTTGCGCGTCTTGCCGCGCCTGCAACGTAAGCTGGGGCAACCGCGCTTGCCCAAGGCCAAGCCGCGCGACGTCCCGCGCCTGGACCTGGCACTGGCCCCGCCGGAGCCCTTGATGTCGGTGGAGTACTGCGTCCAGGCGCACCTGAGCGAACCCGACGCACCCGTGCATTACGTCGAGAACGGCCTGATCAATTCACTGTTCGGCCTGTTGTGCTGGGACGCGATCTTCGCACCGTTGCCGGGGGCGTTTTTCCACCCGTTCCAGCGCGGGCCGGCGGACCTGCACAGCGAGGATTTCCATTCACGGCGTGCGCCGCTGTTTGCGGCTTCCTTCGAGCAATTGCAGGATGAGCGCTACAAGGCAACCATTCGCCAGCGCTACGTGGACAAGTGGGGGATCCAGTCGCCGTTCGTGTTCTGGAACCTGCTCAGCGAGGCATTGCTCGAACAGGCCCTGGCCTGCTTACCCGCTGAACACCTGCGGCACTGGTTCGAGCGGCTGCTGCTGGATATCCGCGCCAACCGTGCGGGGATGCCGGACCTGATCCAGTTCTGGCCCGCCGAAAAAACCTACCGCATGATCGAAGTCAAAGGCCCCGGCGACCGCTTGCAAGACAACCAGCTGCGTTGGCTGGAGTTCTGTGGCCAATACCAGATGCCAGTCACGGTTTGCTACGTGCGCTGGGCGGAGCCAACCCCTTGAGCTACAGCGTGGCCGTGCGGGCGCTGTGTGAGTTCACCGCCAAGGTCGGCGACCTGGACCTGCGTTTCACCCCCTCGCCCAGCGCCCAGGAAGGCATTGCCGGGCACCGCACCGTTGCCGCGCGGCGCAGTGCGCACTACCAGAGCGAAGTGGCCCTGGAGGGTGAATACCAGCAGCTCAAGGTGCGGGGCAGGGCGGACGGCTACGACCCGGACAACAACCGCCTGGAAGAGGTGAAGACCTATCGCGGTGACCTCGACGCCCAGCCGGCCAACCATCGGCAACTGCATTGGGCCCAGGCCAAAGTCTACGGCTGGTTGATGTGCCAGAAGCTCGGGTTGACGCAGATCGACCTGGCGCTGGTGTATTTCGACATCGTCGGCGAGGGCGAGACCCTGCTCAATCAACGCTTCCAGGCGGCGGACCTGGAAGTGTTCTTCAACCAGCAATGCGCGCGGTTCCTGGAGTGGGCCCATCAGGAAATGCAGCACCGCGAAGCGCGCAACCACGCCGCACAAACCCTCGGGTTCCCCCATGCCGAGTTCCGCCCCGGCCAGCGAATCCTCGCGGAGTCGGTGTACAAGGCCGTCAGCACTGGCCGCTGCCTGATGGCCCAGGCGCCCACCGGTATCGGCAAGACGGTGGGCACGATCTTCCCGCTGCTCAAGGCCCTGGCGCCGCAGCAGTTGGACAAGGTGTTCTTCCTCACCGCCAAGACCCCCGGCCGCAAACTTGCCCTGGATGCGGCCAAGGTGCTGCACGCCAGCAGCGATTTGCCCCTGCGCGTCCTTGAACTGGTCGCGCGGGACAAAGCCTGCGAACACCTGGACAAAGCCTGCCACGGCGATTCGTGCCCGCTGGCCAAGGGGTTTTACGATCGCCTGCCCGCCGCCCGTGAGGCGGCGTCAAGCGTGCGTCTGCTGGACCAGCGCAACCTGCGCGAAGTCGCCCTGGCCCACCATGTGTGTCCGTATTACCTGAGCCAGGAAATGGCGCGCTGGGCCGACCTGGTCGTGGCCGACTACAACTACTATTTCGACTTCGGTGCCATGCTGTTCGGCCTCGCCCAGCTCAACCAATGGCGCGCGGCGGTGCTGGTGGATGAGGCCCACAACCTGGTGGAACGCGCCCGCTCGATGTACAGCGCAAGCCTCAGCCAGTTCAGCCTCCAGGCCCTGCGCGACAGCGCCCCCGAGCCACTGAAGAAACCCTTGCAGCGCCTGAACCGCGAGTGGAATGCGTTGCACAAGGAACAGGTCGCACCGTACCAGGCCTATGCGACCCGGCCCGACAAACTGCTCCAGGCCCTGAGCCTGTGCATCAGCGCCATGGGCGACTACTTCAATGACCATTCCGAATCCCTGGCGGGCGAGCTGCAAGCCTTTTACTTCGAAGCGCTGCAATTTGCCAAAGTGGCGGAGCTGTTCAACGAGCACTTTATCTTCGACATCAGCAAGCATTCGCTCGGCGGCAAACGCAGCCGCTCGACCTTGTGCCTGCGCAATGTGGTGCCCGCCGAATTCATTCGGCCGCGCTTGACGGCGGCACGCAGCAGCGTGCTGTTTTCCGCCACGCTCAGCCCACGCCACTACTACGCCGACCTGCTGGGCCTGCCGGCAGACACGGCGTGGGTCGATGTGGAATCACCGTTCAAGGCCGAGCAGTTGCGGGTGCGCATTGTCGATGAAATCTCCACTCGGTTCGTGCATCGCCAAGCCTCGCTGGAACCCATCGTCGATTTGATCGCGAGCCAGTTCGCGCAACAACCGGGAAACTACCTGGCGTTTTTTTCGAGCTTTGATTACCTGCAACAAGTGGCTCAGTTACTGGCGCAAAGGCACCCGGCGATTGCCCTGTGGCTGCAGGCGCGAGGCATGGCCGAAGCTGAACGCCAGGCCTTTCTCGACCAGTTCACCCAGCACAGCCAAGGCATCGGGTTTGCGGTGCTGGGGGGAGCGTTTGGCGAAGGCATCGACTTGCCCGGCAGCCGTTTGATCGGCGCCTTTATTGCCACCCTGGGGCTGCCGCAGCTGAACCCGGTCAACGAGCAGATGAAGCTCAGGATGGGCGCGATTTTCGGTGCGGGTTACGACTACACCTACCTGTACCCCGGCATTCAAAAAGTCGTGCAGGCGGCGGGCAGGGTGATCCGCAGCGAACACGACCGGGGCGTGGTGATGCTGATCGATGATCGGTTTGGCCAACCCCAGGTGCGCCAGTTATTGCCGCGCTGGTGGGCGTTCGTATAGGACGGCGGTCTCTACCCCGCTCAGAGGATAGAAACGCGCGCCCGCATAACTGACCCACTTTCTTCAGGGCAGGGTCCTTGCCCTGCGTTGAGCTGGGGTTGATGTGCCGTCAACCGAACCAACGGCTGCACCGATTGAACGTCACTCAACTGATGGTCAATTTCCGCCGTAGGGATTCGTTAAGATCCTGCGCGCGCGCAAGGGTGAACCGCGTCGAGATCACGTAATACAGCTCAGGATGGAGGCCTTTGAACTGCTGCAACTGCTCGCGGTAAATCAGGCGTTTGACGGGGGAGCCCGCGGGCCAGGAGGGCCCGACCTCTTTTGTTTCCATATGCACGATTACATCGTTCAGTGACCGCACATAACGCAGGATCAGGGCAATTTGGTCGGTCGGCTGGCGCCATGCGTAATAGGGGATTTCCACAACCACGTGGTCGGGGTCGCCCACGATGTGATCGCCGTAGCGTTCTACGGAGGGCGCCTCCAGGCGGGCAATGGAGCCGCGGACTTCGGCGGTGTTTCTCTTGGAGTAGACCTCGAAAGGGGGGCCGGACTTTCTCAAGACAAAACTGACCTCCACGTGGCCTTCGGCGGCGGCGCGCACGTCAACGTAATCGATGAAGACCGAATACGGGCGACCAGCAGTGGTGATCGTCACAAACTTGTGAATGACTTTCACCCCTCCTTTGGGGGGATAGCAGCGGAACATTACGTCGTACACGTCATCTTTCTGGCCGATAGTCGCCGAGGTGAACATTTGCAGTTCCAACGGTTGTTCATTCAGTGCTTCCAAATCGATATATTTAGCCTGCGAGCCAGCGTTCAAAAAAGCCGGAGCATCCGGTTTAGAGATGTCCAGTTCGACCGAGACGCGGATGGTTGCTGACCCAGGTGTAGAAATGTTGCCCACCTTGTCAAGCACTTCGAGCCACACGGCCATGTTGGGGCTGTCGCCAGCGTCGATAATGTGCTGGTAGGTCACCGTGATCATGGTCGGCTGGGAGGGGCCTGCCACTGTCTGGTAGATGATGACCGACCCCCAGTGGAGAATGACTCTGTCGTCCGGGTCGTGATTAGGGTAGGGCTGAAGTGTCACCACGACCCCTTGCGCGGCGTTGCCTGGCACGATCACTTTCTCGGACACACTCACCTTCAGCTCTGAGTGCCCCGGTTCGATTTGATCGTTGTCAGCGCCTGCCGGGAGGTCGGTCTTGACCAATGTCAGTAGCGGATAGGACATATCGTAGTCGGCGCCACCCTTATAGTGAACGACGTAGACCAGGGCATACCGGCCGTCCGGCAGGTCTTTTTGCTGGGCGGCAAAGTAGTAACTGTTACGGGTTTCCTCGCCGGGCTCCAGGGTCTTTATACCCAGCACCTCCACGGTCGTTTCGTCGATCAGCTTGCCCACGGTGATGATGTCCCCGGGACTCGCGACCCAATTGCGTTGCACCTCGAGGGTCAGGCCTGACTCAAACAACCATGCTGCGATGCCTGCTTCGTCGCCATCCCCGCTTGCGCCGGGGATGTTGAGTCGATCCAGATTCTTCGGGTTGCTCTTTTTTTCCAGCGTCAGGGTGTGGTTTGCAGTAGCGCTTGGCGCTTTGAGCGTTGCAGCCGCTGTTTTCTTGACCGCTGTCTTGGGTGTTGCAGCATTTTTGGCCGGTGCGGCGGCAGGCTGAGTCTTCTTGGCGGGCATGATTGATCTCCTGATAGGCACCACTGCACGTGATCGCACACAACACGGTGCGTTTGCGCTCATCAGATACCGGAACAGATGTGTGCGCTACTGTCAGAATTAACAGGTAGCGACCAATGGTCTTGTCAGCGTCATGGGCGGTTTGCGATGAATCGATCAGCGATCATTGACCGCCCGTCGCCACCTGTTAACTCTGACAGTAGGCAAGCCATCGCATGCGGCGTTTGATGGAGGCAAACCACTCCCGCCTGCTTGCAAGGACTCTAACCATGTCCAAAAAAGATAAGTTGGAAGCTGCTGCTCTCTTGCCTGCTATCGTGGTACCGCTGACGGAGCCGCCTATCGAAGGCGATATTGACGCTGCCGACGGCGGCATCGGCCTGCGCCACACTGAGTCGGCGCTGGTGGTGTATCTCGTCAATCCCAAAGACGGTGTCAGTGCCGGCAGTATCGCCAGGCTCTACTGGGGGGACCGGCAAAACGCAGTGGCGTCTACGCCAATTCGCGAGGGCGAGGAGAACCTGGATCTTATCCCGCTGACGGTGCCTGCGCACCGGATCGTCGAGTTCTGGGCCAACCCGGTGTTTGGCAAGCTCCAGCGCTCCAGTGGTAATGAAACCTTGACAGAAGAGCGCAAGTACCGGGTCCTGCTGACACGCCCCGGAGGGCGCGACCCCAACGACGGTATCCCCGGGCACCAGGGCTTGGTGTATGTAATACCGCCGGAAGTTTTGCTCTACGGCGTTAACGAAACCACGGCGTTGGTCGGGGTCAAGATTCTTATCCGCCATTGGCAGAACATGCACGCTTACGACCTGATCATTCTGGCCTGGGGGTCGCAGCAGGTGCTGCATCGGGTCCAGCCTGGGGAAGAGGGCCGCGACATCACGCTGACCGTCGACTACGCCACGATCAGCGCCGCCGGCAACAACCCCCTGACGCGCGTGGCTTATCAGGTCAAGAACGCCGTCGGCACTCTGCCGGATGAATGGGCGCGCTGGTCGGCGGTATCGCTGATCGATGTGCACCTGAGCCAGGTGCGCCCAGAGGCACCGTGGCTGGCGTATCCCGACACGGGCACGGTGGTCGACCTGGCGGTACTGGGCAGTTGGAACGTGGAAATCGAAACTTGGGTGACCGGCCCGGAGGCCAGTGCCTACGACTACATAACCTTGATCTGGGACGGTGCCGACAGTGAGGGCAACCCGTTCCCCCATACGCCGACCCAACCGTTGAATGGGCTTGGGGTGTATTCCTTCGAGGTCCCCAATGCGCTGGCGGTCGCCATTGCCGACGGTAACGCCAGCGTGCATGTACTGTTCCAGAAAGGCGTGGTGGAGCAACCGTCGAAAAAACTCTACCTCGATATCATCGGTAAGGTCGAAAGATGGCCGGCGCCCACGATTGACGAGGACCTGGGTGGCCATGTTGACCCGGATACCGTGGCGACGGTGCGGTTCCCTCTGCACGTGAGCTGGCCGCCCACGGGTTATCTGGAGGTTATCTTCCGCGTCAGCAGCCCCGATAACACCATCGAGCACCGTGTCGGCCGTGAGGTCGACGATATTGAACCAACACCGGAAGGCGACATGCTGTTCACGGTGTACCCCGCCGAGCTGCTGCGTTTCGACGGCCACCTGGTGGAGGTGTTTTACGCGCACACACGGCCAGGCGGGCGACCCCAAGAGTCGCTGCGGCTACAAATCGTCGTAGGCAAGATTCAACGCACAATGCCCGCGCCGATCATCGAAAAGGCCATTGGGGGCCAGTTGAACCCGGACGATATCGAGGACTACGCCAAGGTGTTTGCGCCACTCAGCGATACGCAACGCGGGGACTGGGTGCATATGTACTGGAACGGCCCGCTTGCTCGCACCGTGGTGCCGGTGCAGGTGGGGGTCGACAACAGCCGCACCGAGCACGATATCGCTGAGTTCTATGTCTCCAACAACCTCAATAAGACCGTGCTGGTCTTCTACACGTTGAAACGCGGCGAAGAAAGGCTACGTTATTCACAAATCGCCGAGGTCCGGGTCAGCCGCGACCTGGGCGAACTGCTGGCGCCGACACTGCTGGAGGCGCAGATAACCGGCCCCAACGCCGCTCAACTTGAACCGCTGCGGGTGCAGAACGGCACCAAGCTGGTGGTGCAGTATGTGGGCATGCGTGACGATGATTTGATCAAGCCTGAAATGAAGGGCGCGGGCGATGGTGGCTCGCCGGATATTCCGGCCAAACCGGGTAATCAGGCGTTGCAGGAGGTGGAATTCGATATTACGAATACGGCGATTGGCGCCAATATTCGGGACCGTGATGCTACGGTGACTTTCAGCTATGCAGTGACCCGTGGTGACGACACGCAGCACTCGGCGATGCTGACGGTGACGGTGAAGCCGATACCGCAAGACCGTTTGCCGATGGCGCTTATTGATTACGTGCCCCATAACGAAACGTTGCCTGTCGACGGTTTGACCAGTGCAACGCGATGGAGGATCGGGGCGTATCCTTTTCAGGCTGCAGGCGCACAACGCATATGGCTCACTTACACCGGGACGGATAACAACAACCAGGCAGTCACTCACGCACCCTGGAAGGGAGCGATCAATAAACATCCAGGGGCATATGAGTACCTTCCGGATATCGCATGGCTGAGAGCGCTAAAACATGGGACGTCGTTGACCATAGAAGTGCGCATTGCTTTCGATGCCGTGAATAATAAAGACTTGGCCGTGATCTTTCCGGTGACGGTGTATACCGTCAGTACAATACCGGCTCAATACCCGGTGCCCATACTGACCGAGGCCACCGGTACCGGTACTGCGGTGACCCTTGCGCCCTTGAATGCGCAAGAGGGTGGCGAGCTCAGGGTAGCGTTCTCACCGATGTATACCACCGACAAGATTGAGGTCACGATGGTCGGGACGCCGGGGCCAGGCTCACCGGTGATTGCCGAGAAATATGGCTCAGTCAGTGACGTGGTGACCTTTGTTATTCCCAAGACGGCAATAGCCGCCAATATCGGTAATGTGAACAAAACGTTTACCCTTCGATATGCGGTGACTCGCGATGGGATAACGCAAGACTCGCTGACGTTAACGGTGACGGTGACGCCGATACCGCAAGCCCGTTTGCCTAGGCCGCTTATTGATTATGTGGCCCATAACGGAACGTTGCCTGTCGACGGTTTGACCAGTGCAACGCGATGGAGGATCGGGGCGTATCCTTTTCAGGCAGCAGGCGCACAACGCATATGGCTCACTTACACCGGGACGGATAACAACAACCAGG